>CBQZLL010000159.1:0-7462 GCA_967749945.1 uncultured Frankiaceae bacterium | reverse complement strand
CGAGCGGGCCGTACACGATGTACGAGTGCCCGGTGACCCAGCCGATGTCGGCGGCGCACCAGTAGACGTCGCTCTCCGGCTTGAGGTCGAACACCGCGTGATGCGTGTACGCCACCTGCGTGAGGTAGCCGCCCGTCGTGTGCAGGATGCCCTTCGGCTTCGCCGTCGTGCCGCTCGTGTACAGGATGTAGAGCGGGTGCTCGGAGTCGAACGCGGTCGCCTCGTGCCTGTCGGGCTGGTGTTCGACGACGTCGTGCCACCACGCGTCGCGGCCTTCGGTCCAGGCGACCTCGTTGCCGGTGCGGCGAACGACGAGGACGGTCCGGACGTCGGGGCATGACCGCAGCGCCTCGTCGACGGCGGGCTTGAGCGCGTTGACCGCCCCGCGCCGCCAGCCGCCGTCGGCGGTGATGACGACCTTCGCCTCCGCGTCGAGGATCCGGCCGCTGAGGGCCTCCGCGCTGAACCCGCCGAAGACCACACTGTGCGGCGCGCCGATCCGCGCGCAGGCGAGCATCGCGATAGCCGTCTCCGGGATCATCGGCAGATAGATCGCGACCCGGTCGCCGGCCCGGACACCGAGCGCGGTCAGCGCGTTCGCGGCCTTGGAGACCTCGCGCAGCAGGTCGGCGTACGTGAGGGTCCTGGTGTCGCCCGGCTCGCCCTCCCAGTGGAACGCGACCTGGCCACCGCGCCCGGCCGCGACGTGGCGGTCGAGGCAGTTGTACGCGACGTTGAGGCGGCCCCCGACGAACCACTTGGCGTACGGCGCGTCCCACTCCAGCGGCGCCTTCCACGGCTCGGCCCAGTCGAGGCGGCGGGCCTGCTCCTCCCAGAACACGACGCGGTCCTTGGCGGCGGCGTCGTACGCGTCGGCGGTGACGTTGGCGCGCTCGGCGAGGCCCGGCGGCGGGTCGAAGCGGCGCGTCTCGGTGAGGAGGTTCGACAGGGTCTCGTCGGTCATGGCGCAACGGTACAAGTACGGTTCGAGGCTATGGATCCCCTGTCCCCGCTGCTCTCGCTGCCGGGCGTGGCCGACGCCGCCCTGGCCGCGCGGACCGCGGTCGACCGGCTGCTGACGCACCAGGCGATGCGCCGCCACGCGACGTCGGTCGCGGTCGAGGTGGGGCTACGGTGCGCGCGCGCGTCGGCGGCCTTGGCGGGCGGTGGCGAGCAGGTCGAGCAGGGCGCGCTCCGCGTCGCGGCCGAGCTGCGCCCGCTGGTCGAGACGTGGGAGCACGCGCCCGCGCAGGCCTTGGCGCGGATGCACCTGCTCGCCGCCTCGGGCGTCGTCTCCGGTGACGACCTCGGCCGTCCGCGACCCGACGCGGGCGTGTCCGCGCGGCTCGCGACGTTGACCTCGGTCCTCGGCGCGACCGCAGCACCCGCGGTTCTCGTCGCCGGTGTCGTGCACGGCGAGCTGCTCGCGTTGGCGCCGTTCGCGGGTGCCAACGGCGTCGTCGCGCGTGCCGCCGCCCGGGTCGTCCTCGTCGCGCGCGGTCTCGACCCGCGCGCCGTCACGGCGCCCGACGTCGGCTGCGCGCGGGACGTGGCGGCGTACCACGACGCGGCGGCGGCGTTCGGCGACGGCGACGTAGCGCCGTTCCTCGTACTGTGGTGCGACGCGGTCGCGTACGGCGCGGTGGAGGGCATCGCGATCGGCGAGGCGTTGCTGCGCGGCTGACCCCGCACGGCAAACGGCGCCCCAGCGTCTTCGCGCTGGAGCGCCGTTCAAGCACGGCGACCGTGGTGACCATGCGTGCACCTACTCGTCGGAGAGGTCGGCCTCGCGGCTCTCTCCCCGACGTGCCTCCCGCGGCTGGTCGCACGTGGGTGCACACGGTCTCCGTGCACGAGCGGGGATGGCGAGCCACTTGGGGCACCGGATCCTCGTCCGTAGGGCTAGTTGTACGCCGCGCGCGGAGCCTTGGGAAGGCCCGATTTTCGGGGGACTTTCGCCCGATGTTCAGCCGCCGCGGCGGTGCTTCGAGAACATCCGCCAGCCGAGGGCCGCGGCGCCCATCCCGACCGCGGCCGTCGCGACGAACGGCGCCGACGGCCGCGGTGCGCGCGCCGCGAGCCGGCTCGCGAGCGACACTGGACGGCGGAACTCGAGAATCGGCCAGTCGCGTTCCGTCGCGGTCCTGCGCAACGCCTTGTCGGGGTTGACGGCGACGGGATGGCCGACCTCGTCGAGCATCGGGAGATCGGTTGCCGAGTCGCTGTACGCCCAGCAGTCCGCGAGGTCCCAGCCCTCGCGCGCGGCGAGGTCGCGGATCGCGTCGGCCTTCTGCGGGCCGTACGCGTAGAAGTCGATGTCGCCCGTGTACCGGCCGTCCTCGACGACCATCCGCGTCGCGATGACGGAGTCAGCGCCGACCATCTCGCCGATCGGCCGGACGACCTCCTCGCCGGAGCTGCTCACGATGACGACGCGGCGGCCCGCGGCCTTGTGCTCCTCGATGAGGTCGACCGCCTCGTCGTAGACGAGCGGGTCGATGAGGTCGTGCAACGTCTCGTCGACGATTGCCTTGACCTGCTGCACGTCCCAGCCCGCGCAGAGCTGCTTGAGATAGTCGCGCATCCGGTCCATCTGGTCGGCGTCGGCCCCCGCGACGAGGTAGACGAACTGCGCGTACGTGCTCTTGAGGACCGCCCGGCGGTTGACGAGCCCGCCCTGGTAGAACGGCCGCCCGAACGCGAGCGTGCTCGACTTCGCGATCACCGTCTTGTCGAGGTCGAAGAACGCCGCGCCGCCGCTCATGATTTTTCGAGGATAGGGGGTTTGCGCCTGGGGAGCCCTGGGCACCACGGGATGGATCGCGGCCCGGCCCCGCCGGGTTCAGCGCGTCCGCGAGGGGAGGGGTCACCATGGTCCGGCGCGCCGCCGTCTACGAGCCTGTCACCGGGACGTACGACGAGAGCCACGTTGTCGTCCGCCCGTCGGTGGCCTCCGTCGTCGCGAACGTCGTAACCGGGACTTACGTCACTATTCTCTCGGTCCTCGGGCTCGATACGCTGCTCCGTGCACTCGGCGCCCGGCGGTCGAACGGTCTCGTGTCGTTCGTACACGCGCTCATCCGGCCGCTGACGGCGCCGTTCCAGGGGGTCTTCGCTCACCAGCAGTACTGGGCGACCGCGCTCATCGCGTCGGTCGTCTTCACGATCGGGTACGTGATCGTCATGGCTGCACTCGGCCGCGATCGGACGTACTAGGAAGCCGGTTCGGCCCTATCCCCCCCGGGGCCGAGCCCACGGACGACCCCCGCTATCCCCCCCGGCGGGGGTCGTCCCCTTTTCCACAACATTCGGCTGTCCACAGATCTCCGTTGCGGGGTCGTTCGCGGGTTGACGCGCTGCGAACGTCGTCGGCGTCTTCGCTGCCGTCCTCCCGGGGGTCCCATGCCACGACCGCTCCTCGTCACCGCCGACCCGGCGTTGCTCGACGACCTGCTCCGCCTCGCTGCTGCGGCCGGCGCGGAGGCCGAGGTCGCCGACCACGCGTCGGCCGCGCTGCCCGGGTGGCGGGACGCGCCGCTCGCCGTCGTCGGTGCCGACCTCGCCGGGGACGTCGTCGCGTGTGGGCTGCGCCGCCGTCCCGGGCTCGTCATCGTCGGCAGCGACCCGGATGACGCCGCGGTCTACCGGCGGGCGGTCGAGCTGCACGCCGAGCACGTCGTCTTCCTCCCGCAGGCGGAGGCGTGGCTGCTCGACCGGTTCGCGGGCGCGGTCGGCGGGCCGGGCCACCGCGCACTCGTCGTCGCGGTCGTCGGGGCTCGAGGCGGCGCGGGCGCGACGTCGTTCGCCGTCGCGCTGGCGCTCGCGGGGGCGCGCGACGGCCGGCGGACGATGCTCGTCGACGTCGACCCGTACGGCGGCGGCATCGACCTCGCGCTCGGCGCGGAGGATGTTCCGGGCCCGCGGTGGGACGACTTCGCCGACGGGACCGCCCCACCGATCGCCGGCGGCGCGCTCGCTGCGGTGTTGCCCCGGTGCGGCGAGGTCACCGTGCTGGCGTGGTCTCGCGACAGCCCGACGGTCGTCACGGCCGACGTCGTCGAGTCGCTCCTCGGGGCCGCGGTCCGGGGTGCGGAGCTCGTCGTGCTCGACGTGCCGCGGACGTTCGGCGACGGGGCGCGGGCGGCACTCGCGGCGGCGGACATGGCGTACGTCGTGTGCCCGGCCGAGGTTCGCGCGTGCGCGGCGGGGCGGCGGGTGGCCGCGACGGTCGGGCTTTTCGTGGACGACGTGCGCGCGGTCGTTCGCGGTCCGGCCGCCAGCGACCTGGACGGGCCGCTCGTCGCGTCGGCCCTCGGTGTCCCGCTCGCGGGGTGGCTCGACGCGGAGCCGGGGATCGACGCGGCGTTCGACCAGGGTCGTCCGCCGGGGCGCGGTGGGCGGGGTCCGCTGGCGACGTTGTGCGCGGCGCTGCTCGCCGGGCTGCGCCCCGCCGCGGCTGCGGAGGAGGACGCGTGCTGACCGAGCCGCCGCCCGACCTCGTCGACCGTGTCCGCCGCCGGCTCGCGTCCGAGCCGTGGCCGCCGCCTCCCGCGCGCGTCGCGGCGGCCGCGCGGGCCGAGGGCGGGCTCGCCGAAGCCGCCGACCCGCTCGCGCTGCTCCAACGGCTCGAGGACGAGGTGTCCGGTGCCGGTCCGCTCGGGCCACTGCTCCGCGACACCGCGGTGACCGACGTCCTGGTCAACGCGCCGGACGAGGTCTACGTCGACCGCGGCGGTGGCCTCGAACGCTCTGCCGTGTCGTTCCCCGACGACGCGGCGGTCGTCGCGCTGGTGCGCCGGCTCGCCGCTCGGGTCGGGCGCCGCGTCGACGCGGCCCAGCCCTGGGTCGACGCGCGGCTGCCCGACGGCACCCGGCTGCACGCCATCCTGTCCCCGCCCGCGACCACCGCCACCTGCGTGAGCATCAGGACGTTGCGGCGCCAGCACCTCACGCTCGCCGACCTGCGCGACGGCGGCGCCGTCGACGCCGGTCTCGCGGCGGTCGTCGCGGCGCGGCTCGCGGTCGTCGTCTCCGGCGGCACGGGCTGTGGCAAGACGACGTTGCTCGGCTGCCTGCTCGGCCTCGCCGACCCGCACGAACGCCTCGTCCTCGTCGAGGACGCCGCCGAGCTCCGTCCGTCGGCGCCGCACGTCGTCGCCCTCGAGGCCCGTCCACCGAACGTCGAGGGCGCCGGGGTCGTCACCCTCCGCGACCTGGTCCGCCAGGCGATGCGGATGCGCCCGGACCGGCTCGTCGTCGGCGAGACCCGTGGCGAGGAAGTGGTCGACATGCTCGCCGCGCTCAACACCGGTCACGACGGCGGCATGACGACGTTGCACGCCAACACTGCCGCCGACGTTCTCCCGCGGCTGGCCGCGCTCGCCGGGCCCGCGGGCCTCAGCGGCGCCGCCCTGCGCGCCCAGGTAACGGCGGCGCTCGACGTCGCGGTCCACCTCGTCCGCGACCGTGCCGGCCGTCGTCGGATCGCCGAGATCGCTGTCGTCGGGAGCCATGACACGGTGACCGCGCTCGCGTACGACGGCGCCTCGACCCGCCCAGGTCCCGCGCTCACCGCGCTGTCCGGCCTCCTCGCCGCGCGCGGTGTCGACCCGCCTGCCGAGCCCCCCTCCGCCGCCGGGGTGCGAACGTGATCACCGCCGTCCCCGCGTTGTTCGCTGCCCTCGCCGTCCTCGCCGCCCGGTTCCCGGACCCGGCGACCCTGCGCCTGCGCGCGCTGCGCTCTCGCCCGCGCTCGTCGCCGCCCGCCGTGCTCGCCCTCGCGGGCGTCGCCGCCGCGCTGCTGCTCGGCCCCGCCGCCGCACTGGCCGTCGCGGCCGGCGCGTTCGGCTCCCGCGTGCTGCTCCGGCGCAGGACCGCCCGGCGCGCTGCCCGGGCGAACGCCGCTGCCCTCCCCGAGGTCTGCCGCGCGGTCGCGGCCGAGCTCCGGGCCGGCGCGCCGCCGGCGACCGCGCTGACGCGGGCGGCCGAGGACGTTGCCGCCGCTCTTGCCGCCCATCTCCGGCGCCTCGCGTCCGCCTGCCAGCTCGGGCCGCCACCGCCACCCGACCGCTGGGCCGACCTCCCGGGCGCCGAACGCCTCGCCGCCGTGGGCGCGCTGTGGACCGTCGCCGCCCACGCGGGCAACGGCCTCGCCGACGGCATGGACCGCCTCGCCGCGTCGCTCGCCGCCGACGAACGCCAACGTGGCGAGGTCGCCGCGCAACTTGCCGGCCCGACCGCGTCCGCTGCCGTGCTCGCGGCGCTGCCGCTGTGCGGCCTCGGACTGGCAGCGACGCTGGGCGCGAAGCCGGTGGCGTTCCTCCTCTGGACGCCCGTCGGGCTCGGCTGCCTCGTCGTGGGCGGAGCGCTCGACGCAGCCGGCGTCTGGTGGGTACGTCGCCTCAGCGCCCGGGCGTCCCCGTGACGCCCGCCTTGTCGGCCACCATGCCGTCCGCCGTGCCGTTCGCCGTGCCGACCGTTCTCGCGGCCACCCTCGCGGCCGTCGCCGCCGCCCTCCTCGCGGACCCCGCGCGCCGCCCCCGAAGCCGGCTCCCGGCGCCGCCACGCGGCCGACACCCCGCCCTCGGCCTCGATGACCCCCGCCCCGACGACCACTCGCGTGGCGCCCGTACGCTCCGGCAGCGCACCCCGCCGCGTCTGCGCCCGGCGCCGCGCGACCGAGCCGCCGCGGACAGCCGTGCCACCACGCGTGACCGTGCTGCGATGCGCGGCTCGCGCGTCGCGTCCGCGTCCGCGGCGCTCGGCGCCTGGCTGCTCGCGGGCCCCCGCGCCGGCCCGGTTGCCGCGATCGCCGTCGTCGTCGGGACGACCCGGCTGTTCGCCGCGCTGCCCGCCCGTGCCGCCGCCGAACGCGACCGCGCCTGCGCCGCTGCCGTCCCGCTCGCCGCCGACCTCGTCGCCGCGTGCCTCGTCGCCGGGGCCGATCCCGACGCCGCCCTCGACGCGGCGTACGCCGCCACCTCAGGTCCGCTGGCCGACGACCTCGCAGCGGCCGCGCGGGCGACCCGGCTCGGCGTGCCGCCCCGCCTCGCCTGGGCACCGTTACTGGCACCCGGCCGGCTACCACCGATCCGTGCGCTGGCTCGGACCCTCGTCCGAGCGGACGGTTCCGGCGCGCCGCCCGCCGCACTCCTCCGCGCGGTCGCCGACGACGCGCGTGCCGCGGCCCGGCACGACGGCGAGGTCGCCGCGCGCCGCGCCGCTGTTGCCGCCGTCCTGCCGCTCGGTCTCTGCTTCCTGCCGGCGTTCGTGCTGCTCGGCATCGTGCCGCTCGTTGCCGGGCTCGTCCGCGCGCTCGCGACCTAGTGTCCCGCGCCGGAAGTTCACTCGATAAATCCCGGCCCCAGATGTGCGCCGGCGGCGTTCTCGTCGGGCCTGACAGCGCTGTATCAGGCCGTCCTCGGCCTTGCCAGCCCCCATCTGGACCTCGGGACTTATTCGA
>CBQZLL010000158.1:0-7476 GCA_967749945.1 uncultured Frankiaceae bacterium | reverse complement strand
CCGGGCTTCACGAGCAGGCGGCGGCGGACGTCGGACGGGTACCGCTCGACCTCGCTCGGCAACGGTGGCCGCGGGCCCACCAAGGACATGTCGCCCTTGACGACGTTCCAGAGCTGCGGGACCTCGTCGATCGAGAACCTGCGCAACAGCCGTCCGACCGGCGTCACCCGCGGGTCGCGGCGGATCTTGAACAGTACGTCGTCCTTCTCGTTGCGGGCCGCGAGCTCGGCGAGGCGCTCCTCGGCGCCGACGTACATGCTGCGGAACTTCCAGATCCGGAACGTCCGTCCGCCCCGCCCGACGCGTTCCTGCGCGAAGAACACCGGGCCCCAGTCGGTGGCCTTGACGGTGACCGCGACGACGAGCAGCAACGGGCTGAGGGCGAGGAGCAGCGTGGTCGAGAGCACGCGTTCGGTGATGCTCTTGAACAGCCGCCGGAAGCCGCTCAGCTCCGGCTCCTCGACGTGCAGCAGCGGCAGGCCCGCAACGGGACGGACGGTGATGCGCGGGCCCGCGACATCGGTGAGCGATGGCGCGACGACAAGGTCCACACCGCTGCCCTCGAGCTGCCAGGCGAGGCGGCGGACGCCGTCGACGCCCATCGCCCACCCGCCCGCGACGGCGACCGTGTCGGCATCCGCCTCGCCGACGCAGTGCGCCGCCTCCATCGGCGTACCGAGGACGACGACCGGCACGCCGTCGACGACGAGCGGCTGCTCGGTCTCCGGTACGCACGCCGCGACGACGAGCAGTCCCGCATGTGGCACCGCACGCGCCTCACGGATGACGTGCTCGACCGCGTCGCGAGTCCCGACGACGACGACGCGGTGCACCGCGCGACCCCGCCGGCGCAGGCGATGCAGGACGCGCCGCGCGCCGTAGCGGCCGAGCAGGAGCAGGACGGTGCCGAGCGGGAACGCGATCCCCACGTACCCGCGCGACAACCGCAGGTCGAACGTGAACGCCACCGTCGCCACCGTCGCGAGCAGCCGGATCGACGCGTCGAAGACCCGGCGGAACTCCTCTGACCCGATGCCGACGAAGCGGCCTTCGTACGCCCGGCTCACCGCGAGCACGGCAACCCAGACCGGGGCGAGCAACGCGGCGAGCACCGAGTACGGCACGCCTTCGAGCTGTGCCGCACGGTCGCCGAAGCGGCCGATCAACGCGACGTACCCGGCGACCGAGATCAGTGCCGCGTCGACGAGGACGAGGACGAGCGAGTACGCCGACTCCCACTCCGGACGCGCGCGCGGCGCGACGACGGGCGCGGGAGGGCGCACGAAAGCACCCGCCCGCGTTCGTGCCACGAGGGGCCCCTCCCTCCCTGGATCGGTTCCCTCTCGTCAACGCACCGTAGCCGCCGTCGTCGCGGTCACGTGCGACGATTCGGAACATGGCCGACGTGCCGTTCCCGCTGCCGCTCGACGCCCGGGTCTACGTCGCGGGACATACCGGTCTCGTCGGCTCCGCCGTCTGGCGGTATCTGCTCGCGCGGGGGCACACCGCACTCGTCGGGCGGACCTCGCGCGAGCTCGACCTGCGCGACCGCGTCGCGACCGACGCGTTCTTCGACGCGGAGCGACCCGAGTACGTCGTCCTCGCCGCGGCCAAAGTGGGCGGGATCGTGGCGAACGCGACGTACCCGGCGGAGTTCCTCTCCGACAACCTGCGGATCCAGGTCAACGTCCTCGACGCGGCGCGGCGCACCGGCGTGACGCGGCTGCTGTTCCTCGGCTCGTCGTGCATCTACCCGAAGCTCGCGCCGCAGCCGATCCCCGAGTCGGCGTTGCTGACCGGTCCGCTCGAACCGACCAACGAGGCGTACGCCATTGCGAAGATCGCCGGGGTCCTCCACGTCCAGGCGCTGCGCCGCGAGTACGGCGCGTCGTTCGTCTCGGCGATGCCGACCAACCTCTACGGCCCCGGCGACAACGTCGACCTGGCGACGTCGCACGTGCTGCCCGCGCTGATCCGCCGGATGCACGAGGCGAAGGGCGCGGGCCCGGTGACGCTGTGGGGCACCGGGACGCCGCGCCGCGAGTTCCTCCACGTCGACGACCTGGCGCGCGCGTGCGTCCACCTGCTCGAGACGTACGACGAGCCCGAGCCCATCAACGTCGGCGTCGGCGAGGACATCGCGATCCGCGACCTCGCGCACCTCGTCGCCGACGTCGTCGGCTACGAGGGCGCCATCGAGTGGGACCCGTCGAAGCCCGACGGCACGCCGCGCAAGCTCCTCGACGTGTCGCGCATCACCGCACTCGGCTGGAAGCCGGAGATCGGCCTGCGCGACGGCATCACGGCGACGTACGAGTGGTTCCGGACGTCGCGTGACTTTGAGACTACTGGTGGGTAGCGGCGCCGCGGTTCACCAGTAGCGACAAGCGGCGGGGCGCTGCTCAGCGGTCGAGGCGAACTTTGCGGCCGGCTAGCTCGTCGGCGAGCAGCGCGACGTCGGCGTCGACCATGAGGTCGACCAGCGCGGTGCCGTACGTCGTCGCCTCCCAGCCGAGCTGCTCGCGCGCCTTCGACGGGTCGCCGACCAGCGCGTCGACCTCGGCCGGGCGCTGGTAGCGCGGGTCGATGCTCACGTAGTCGTCGGCGACCAGCCCCGCCCGCGCGAACGCCGCCTCCGCGAACTCCCGCACCGACATTGCGTGCCCGGTCGCCAGCACGTAGTCGTCGGGGACGTCCTGCTGGACCATCCGCCACATGCCCTCGACGTACTCGGGCGCGTAGCCCCAGTCGCGGACAGCGTCGAGGTTGCCGAGGTAGACCTTGTCCTGCAACCCCGCCTTGATCCGCGCGACGGCCCGCGTGATCTTCCGCGTGACGAACGTCTCACCGCGCCGCGGCGACTCGTGGTTGAACAGGATCCCGTTGACCGCGAAGAGGTCGTACGACTCGCGGTAGTTGACGGTGATCCAGTACGCGTAGAGCTTCGCGCAGCCGTACGGCGACCGCGGGTGGAACGGCGTCGTCTCGTCCTGCGGCGGCGGCGTCGAGCCGTACATCTCCGACGACGACGCCTGGTAGAAGCGGCACGGCACGCCCGCCGCGCGGATGGCTTCGAGCAGCCGTACGGTGCCCAGG
Organism: uncultured Frankiaceae bacterium; assembly: GCA_967749945.1. Classification (GTDB taxonomy): domain Bacteria; phylum Actinomycetota; class Actinomycetes; order BP-191; family BP-191; genus BP-191. Next base: position 4,380 of record CBQZLL010000158.1, on the reverse strand, counting down.
CCGGTCGTGTCGCCGGTGTAGTCCGGCAGCTCGAACGACACCTTGACGTGCGACTGCGCGGCCAGGTGGTACACCTCGTCGGCCGCGATGTCGCGCAGCAGGTTGACCAGGCCGACGCCTTCGGTGAGGTCGGCGTGGTGCAGGACGAGCCGCCGGTCCGGGTCGTGCGGGTCCTGGTAGATGTGGTCGATCCGGTCGGTGTTGAACGTCGACGCACGGCGGATGAAGCCGTGCACCGTGTAGCCCTTGGCGAGCAGCAGCTCCGCGAGGTACGAACCGTCCTGACCGGTGATGCCGGTGATGAGCGCGGTCTTCGCCACGACCGTCACCCTACGGTTCGCACGATGTCCGGTACGACGACCGGCTGCTCGATCACGACCGGTGCCGGACCGCGCGCGGTCAACGTCAGCACCAGCAGGACCTCGCGGCCCGGGTCGACGTCGAGGAACGCCGAGTACACCGGGTGCCGGCGTTCGACCTCCGACTCCATCGCGAGCGGCGCGCCGTTCAGCGTCGCGCCGAGCAGCCCGCTCCCTTCGGCGGCGTAGACGGAGACGTACAGCCGCAGCCGCCCGCGGGGTCCCCCGACATACGCGGGCAGGCCGGGCGGCGCGGTGTTGCGCAGCCGTACCTCGATCCGGTCCGGCGCGTACGTCACCGTCCGCCGTAGGTAGTAGTCGAGCTTGTTGCCGCCGCCGTTCTGCGTGACGACCTCGACCGACGCGCCACCGAGCGGCAGCACGCCAGCCACCGGGTACGGCGCCAGCGCCGCCGCCTCGGCCGACCGCGACGACGCGACTTGCAGGTGCCGCTTGCCAGCAGCACGCGCCAGCGCGTGGACGAGCGCGGTCGTGTCGCCCGAGCCCGACACCACCCGCTGGTACGCCGCCCGCGCGACGTCCTGCAGGAAGCGGTCGCGCGCGGCGTTGTCCTTCGCGAAGCGGACGTACGCGTCGTGCTCGGTCAGCGCCACGACGTTGTCCGCCGTCACGCTCGTGCCGTCGGGCAGGACCGCGGGACCGGTGACCCGGAGGATCGTGGCGAGGCCGACCGGGTCGATCGCGATGGTGCCGTCGAGCCGTTCGCCGCCGTGGGTCTTCGCCCAGAGCGCGGTCCAGACCCGCGACGCGGACGGGAAGTGCGGGCTCATGTTCGCGTTGACCCAGTACGAGTCCGCCGCGAAGCGCCGGTAGCGCGCGACGAACTCCGCGTCCATCGCGGCGGCCGGCGACGTCACGTTGCGCAACAGCGCGTTGGTACCCAGCTCGCGCATCCGGATCGTGCCGTGGTCGGCTTCGAGGATCCCGTACGCGCCGAGCAAGCCGCCCGACCCGCGCATCTCGGCGTTGTTGAGGAACGCGACGAAGTACCGCCGGACACCGTCCCGCCCGAGCATCGCCGGCGCGACCGACACGGCGGTCGCGGCCGAGGTCGCCGTCACGCGCAACGATGCGAGCTCGGTGAGGAACTCGCCGCGCGCGTCGCGGACCGCACCGAGCACGCGGCCCGTCGGCAACCGGCGTACCCGCGCCTCGGTCGCCGTCACCGAGTCACGCACCCGCGCGAGCGGCCCGGCCGCCGCCTGGAGAGAGGCCAGCGCGATGGTGTCTCCCGTGGGGCGCAACGACTTTGGCGCCAGCGCGCGAGACGCCGTGTCGAGATCGGGCAACGTCCGCCTGGCCAGGTCGTCGACCGCCGCGGCCAGACCGCCGGACGTACGCAACGACCGCCCGGCCCACGGCACGCGCGCGGCCAGCCGCCACACCGGGTCGGAGGTCAGGCGGCGCGCCGCCCGCGTCTCGCGCTGCAACGCGGCCAGCCGCGCGGAGAGGTCGGAGCCGCCCGAGAGCAACGAGGCTTCGAGGGCGGGGACGGCGGCCCGCGCGCGGGTCAGGTGACGGCGGGCGGCGACACCGCGCACGCCGAGCCAGGCCCCCGCCGCGACCACTGCGAGAGCCGCAAGAACGAGCCCGCGGCGGACGGTCAGCCCGTGGCCATCCGCCGGCGACGGGTGGCGTGCACCGCGCCCGTCCCGAGCACGACCAGGCTGAACCCGACGAGCAGGCCCGGCAGCACCATCGCCCCGCCGGTGCGCGGGAGCCGCACGCCGCTGGCCTCCGTGCCGCCGCCGCTCTGCGCGCCGCCGCTGCGCGGCTGCTCGGCGGCCTCCTCGGTGCCCGTCCCTCCGGTGGTGCTGGAGGTGGCGTGGACCTCGTCGTTGCGGCCGTAGCAGACGGTGCCGCTCACGGTGACCGTGGCGCGGTCCTCGTGGGCCCCCTCGGCGTCGGTGCCGCGCGCGACGAGCGTGTGCTCGCCTTCGAGCGAGGTGTCGTCGAAGCAAACCTTGACCTTGAAGCCACCCTTGTCGTCGGCGGTCACCGTCGTGACGAGGTGCTCGTCGCCGTTCGGATCCCGATCGACGATCGTCACCGGCGTCCCGGGCGTGAACCCGTCACCGGAGAACTGCGTGCACTGGCACTGCTTGACCTCGCTGCGCGTGACCCGGCCCGCGCCGACCGACGGCGGGTACTGCGCGTGCGCAGTACTCCCCCCCATCGCGGTCAACGTCAGCAGCAGGATGCCGACAGCCGTACGGACCTTCACGACCCCACCCATTCCGCATCGCACCGTCCCGGCTGCGGAATATCGCGGCCGGGTCCGACATATCGCGTCGGTCCCCCCGGCGACATGATCTCCCATTCCGGAAACGGCGGTGGCACCAGGACCTCGCGGTGCCGGGCTGTCTTTGTCGACACACCCCCGTTTGGGCGAGCGCGGTTGCGGCGTCCGGCCGATCCCGCCCGGTAACCTCGGGCCCGTGGCGACCCGCACCCGGCTGACGTTCCGCGGCCTGGCCTCCACCGTCGCCACCGTCCTCGCGCTGAGCCTCGCCCCGGGCACGGCGGCCGCCGACCCGAGCCAGGCCACCATCGAGGCCCGCAAGGAGCTCGCCCGGATCAACCTCCAGGTCGAGATCGCCGCCGAGCACTGGAACGCCGCGCAGATCGCGCTCGACGCCGCCCGCCGGGCCGCCGTCCGGGCCCAGGCGCGGGTCGCCGCGAAGGAGCTCGCGCTCCGCGAGGCGCAGAGCGGGCTCGGCGCGATCGTCGCGGCGGCGTACAAGTCGGGCGGCGGGGTCGACCCGGTGCTGCAGCTCATGACGACGGCGACGCCGGGGACGTTCCTCGACCGCGCGGCGAGCCTCGACGCCCTCGCGCGCAACCGGTCCGACCAGCTCCGCTCGATCCGGGCGGCCCGCCTGGCGCTGAAGCACGAACGCGACCTCGCGCGCGAGCAGGTCACCCGAGCCGACGCGATCGCCGCCGACATGGCGAAGACCAAGGCGGGCATCCAGAAAGCGCTGGCCCGCCAGCAGGCGCTGGTCGCGCGGCTGGAGTCGGCGGATGCCCGGCGCGAACGCCTCGCCCGCGAGGCCGCCGCGCGCCGCGCCGCTCAGCTCGCCGCGGCTCGCGCCCGGGCCGCGCTCCTGCGCGCGTCGCGCAGCCGGCCCGCGTCGCTCTACACCGGACCGGCGTCGGGCCGCGCGTCGGTGGCGGTCGCGGAGGCGTACCGGCAGCTCGGCAAGCCGTACGAGTGGGCCGCGGCCGGGCCGGACAGGTTCGACTGCTCCGGGCTCACCATGTGGGTCTGGGCGAAGGCCGGCGTCTCGCTGCCGCACCACAGCGGCTCGCAGTACAACCAGGGCCGGCACGTCTCCCAGTCCGAGCTGCAGCCCGGCGACCTGGTGTTCTTCGGCTCGCCGATCCACCACGTCGGCATCTACGTCGGCAACGGCAACATGATCAACGCGCCCGAGACCGGCGACGTGGTCAAGGTCTCCCCGGCGTTCCGCAGCGACTGGGCCGGCGCGACGCGACTCTAGTGTCGCGCTAGCGAGGTCGTTTGCCGGTATGCCGAGGGCCAGCCGTGGGTTGGCAAGGCCGCAAGGAGCCCGCGTGCTCGGTTGCACGCGGGCGACTGAGAACGCCGCCAGCGCGCGGCTGGGTCCGGCAGACGGTGAACAGACTTCGCTAGCGCGACACTAGGCGCGCACCGGTGATTCCCGTTGCCCGGTCCGGGGTCGGCACGTACCCTGGCCCGTACACGGGAAGGGAGGTGGTCCGCCGAATGCATAGACGATGGACTCGTGAGGTGGCTGTCCGCTAGCCGCCGGCCTGATGTCCGGGCCACCGCCCGACGACGCCATTCCGGCGCACGGCGGAGACCATGACAGACACCGCGCCCCCGGGTGCCGGCCGTGTCCAGCCGGCCCTCGCCGACCGTGAGGTCGAGCCGAGGCAAGCCCGGGGGCTGTCTGTTGCCCGGGGGCGGATGAAGCCGCGCAAATGGCCCGGACGGGCCATGGCGCCGCTACCGCCG
>CBQZLL010000157.1:0-7494 GCA_967749945.1 uncultured Frankiaceae bacterium | reverse complement strand
GCGGTGTCGCTCGACAAGTACCAGGCGATGGCGTTCGGCGTCGTCGCGGTCTTCGGGCTGCTCGTCGGCGCTGCTGCCGCGGGCACGCTGGACGCGGACCACGCCGGCACGCTCGTCCTCGTCTGCCCGGTCTTCCCGGCCATCGCATGGTTCAACTCCAGCCTCTCGTCCGCGGTCTGGCAGATGCGCAAGCGCGCGCGGGCCGAGCGCGACGCGTTGCAGTCCCGGGTCGAGGAGCTGTCGGAGATCCTCGACCGCGCGGCGGGCGGCGACCTCGCGGTCGACCTCGTCGTCGACGCCGGCGAGGAGTCGGCGCCGATCGCGACGCTGTCGTCGTCGTTCAACCACACGCTCGGCAATCTGCGTTCGCTGGTCAGCCAGATCCGCACGGGCGGTGAACACATCGCCGCGTCCGCGGGCGAGCTGCTCGCCACGGCCGAGGAGCACGCGGTCAGCGCGACGCAGCAGTCGTCGGCCGTCTCCGAGACGACGTCGACGATCGAGGAGCTGGCCGCGACGGCCGCGCAGATCGCGGACACCGCCGAGGCCGTCGCGCGCTACGCCGCCGAGACCCTGCGGTACGCCGAGCAGGGCCGCGAGGCGGTCGGCGCGTCGGTCGACTCGATGGACAAGATCGCGTTCCGGGTCGAGCAGATCGCGTCCCGCGCGCTGTCGCTCGGCGAGAAGTCGCACGAGATCGGCCGCATCCTCGACGTCATCGACGACCTGTCCGACCAGACCAACCTGCTCGCGCTGAACGCCGCCATCGAGGCCGCCCGCGCCGGCGAGCACGGCCGCGGCTTCGCGGTCGTCGCGTCGGAGGTACGGAAGCTGGCCGAGCGGTCGATGGCCGCGACCAAGGACATCCAGGGCATCATCGCCGAGATCCAGGCCGAGACGAACTCCACGATCATCGCGAGCGAGGAAGGCGCCAAGGAGGTCAAGCAGGGCACGGGCCTGGCTCGCGGCGTCGTCGAGGCGCTGGAACGCATCAGCGGCATGGTCGACGAGACGACCACGGCCGCGAAGGAGATCTCCATCGCGACCCAGCAGCAGCGGTCCGCGTCGGACCAGGTCGTCGCCGCGATGAACCAGGTCTCGGACGTCTCGCGTCAGTACGCCGTCGGCTCCAAGCAGGCCGCGGCGGCCGCTGCTCAGCTCAACGTGTTGGCCGCCGAGTTGCGCGCGTCGATCGCGCAGTTCAAGGTCGCCTAGGTGGCCCCCGAACTTCGTAATCTTGGCGAGGTTTCGCACGCATACGGTGCAGAACCTCGCCAAGATCACGAGAACCGGGCGGCGCCCTGCGGTCGCGCCCGATGAACGACTGGGGCAACGACCCTGAGCTGGTCGCGACGTTCCGCGCCGAGGTCGAGGAACGCCTCGCGTCGCTCTCGACCGGTTTGCTCGCGCTGGAGTCGCACCCCCGTGCGCGCGACCAGGTGACGGCCTTGTTCCGCGACGCGCACACGGTCAAGGGCTCGGCGAAGATGCTCGGCCTCGACCACGTCGTGGCCGTCGCGCACGTCATGGAGGACCTGCTCGGCGACCTGCGCGACGGGCGGCTCGTCGTACGTCGTGACCTCGTCGACCTCATGCTCACGGCGTGCGAAGGCATCGGTCGCGGGATGCCGGGCGCGACGCATCCACTCGCCACCGAGGACTTGGCTTCCGTCGTCGAGGCGTTGCACACCGCACGCGCGGGGGTCGACCCCGTCGACGTCCCAGTCCTGCCGAGTGTCGAGTCCGAGGTCGAGGACGACGAAGGTCCCCGCGGGCACGACGCGTCCGACTCGGTCCGCGTCGCGGCGAGCAAGGTGTACGACCTCATCGACGTCGTCGGCGAGGCCGCTCTCGGCGCGCGCCGCGTCGAGCAGGTCTCCACCGTGCTGCTCGACCTCCTGACCGAGCACGCCCGGTGGACCAAGTCGCTGCGGCTCGCCGCGAACGGCGAAGCGTTGCCCGAGCAGGTCACCCTCGCGCTGCACCGGCTGCTCACCCTGGGCGACCAGGCGCAGGGCGCGGGCAGCCAGCTCCGGGAGCTTGTCGAAGGTCAGCTCAACCGCGTCTCGCTCGTCCAGGACGGCGCGATGGGGCTCGCGATGGTGCCGTTGCGCCGGGTCGTCGCGGCGTTCCCGCTCCTGGTCCGCGAAGTCGCGGCGGCCTCGGGCAAGGATGTACGCCTGGAGATCGAGGGCGACGACGTCGAGCTCGACAAGCAGGTGCTCGACGGCGTAGCGGACGCGTTGAAGCACCTCGTCATCAACGCCGTCGACCACGGCTGCGAGCCCGCCGGCGACCGCGTCGCGGCGGGCAAGCCTGCGACCGCGACGGTGCGCGTCGCCGCGCGCACCGCGGGCGGGCACGTCGTCGTCGAGGTTACCGAGGACGGCCGCGGCATCGACGAGAACGCCGTCCGCGCCAAGGCCGTTGAGCGCGGGCTCATCCCCGCCGACTCGACGCTGTCGGGCACGGCATTGCTGCAACTGCTGTTCACGCCGGAGTTCTCCACTGCCGCGACGGTCACCGAGACGTCGGGACGCGGGGTTGGCCTCGACGTCGTCAAGACCTCCGTCGACGAGCTCGGCGGCTCCATCGACATCCGCAGCGAGGCGGGCGCGGGGACGACGTTCGCGCTGACGCTGCCGGTGACGTTGGGCGTCATGCGCTGCCTCATCGCGCGGCTCGGCACCGAGCGCTTCGCCATCCCGGTGACGAGTGTGGTCGAGTCGATCGGTCTCGCCGACGCGGGCGTACGGTCGCTCGCCGGCCTGCCCGTCATCACCCGGCACGGGCAGTCGCTGCCGTTGCTCGACCTCGGCGAGGCGCTCGCGGTCCCCGGCGAACGCGTGCCCCGCGCGGCGCTGGTCGTCCGCCTCGGCGACCGGATGATCGCCTGGTCCGTAGACCGCCTCGAAGGCGAGTCGGAGCTCGTCGTGAAGGACCTCGGGTCGTTCCTCCGGCGGGTGCCCGGCGTGTCCGGCGCGACCATCGCCGGCGACGGGAACGTGGTCTGCCTCCTCGACCTGCGCGACATCGCCGACCGCGCGATCGGGGTCGGCGCGCGGACCGCGCCGGTGGCCGCCGTCGCCAGTCCGGCCGAGGACGTACGGCCGAGGCCGCGCGTCCTCGTCGTCGAGGACTCGCTCGGCGTCCGCGAGCTCGAACGTGTCATCCTCGAGGGCGCGGGCTATCACGTCGAGACCGCCGTCGACGGGCTCGACGGCGCGTCGCGGCTGCGCGGCGGCAACCCGGTCGACGTCGTCATCAGCGACGTCGAGATGCCCGGCATGACGGGGTTCGAGCTGACGCGGACGATCCGCCGGACCAAGGGCTGGGAGTCCGTTCCGGTCGTCATCATGACGTCCCGCGGCGACGACGCCGACCGCCGCGCGGGCCTCGAAGCGGGCGCGAGCGCGTACCTGCTCAAGGGCGAGTTCGACCAGGCCGAGCTCGTGGAGACCGTCCGCCGTCTCGCCGGTCGATAAGGTCACACCCGTGCCCCGCATCGTCATCGCCGACGACAGCCCGACGCTGCGCCGGATCGTCTCCTCGGTCCTCACGTCCGCCGGCTACGAGGTGCTCCAGGCCGAGGACGGCGTCGACGCGGTGCAGATCGTGTTCCGCGAGCAGCCCGACGCGGTCGTCATGGACGTGCAGATGCCTCGCGTGTCCGGGTACGTCGCGACCCGGCTGCTCAAGGACGACTGGCAGACCGCGGAGATCCCGGTCGTACTGCTGACGTCGCTCGACGCCGCGAGCGACCGCTACTGGGGCACCAAGACCGGCGCCGACGGCTACCTCACCAAGGACTTCGAGGCGCCCGACCTGACGGGCGCGGTCGCCGAGGCCATCGACAAGGCGACCGCCGCGCGCGGCGGCCGGCCCGCGGTGAAGCCCGACCCGGTCGAGCTCTCCGCCGACGACGTGCTGTCGAAGGTCTGCGACCTGCTGGACCGCAAGCTGTTCGAGACCTCGGTCGCGGCCGAGGTCACCGAGCTCGCCGCGCGGACGCACGGCTTCGACGACACCGTGCGTGCGCTGCTCGACGTCGTACGGCGGTTCGTCGACTTCCACCTCGCGGGCGTGTTCCTCACCGACGAGCGGCGCGCGTACGTCGCTGTCGCGCACGAGGCGAGCCAGGGCCACTTCGACGAGTTCGTCGCGCGCAGCAGCGAGGGGAGCGACGTCGACGTGCGCATCGTCGACCCCGAGGGGCTGCTGGGCGACGAGGACGAAGGCCCGATGTCGACCTTCCTCTCGATGCCGTTGCGCGGGCACGGCGGCCGGGTCATCGGTGTACTGGCGCTGTCGTCGTCGCTGAAGAGCGCGTTCTCGGAGACGTCGCTGTCGACGCTGCAGCTCCTCGAGGGGCCGACCGCGATCGTCGTCGACAACGCCCGTCAGTCGGTCACCCGGACCCTCTGACCGCCGTGGACTCCGACGCGTTCCGGAAGGTCGTCGGCCACTTCGCCACGGGCGTCACCGTCCTCACCACGTGCTACGACGACAAGCACGTCGCCATGACGGCGAACTCGTTCACGTCGGTGTCGCTCGAGCCGATCCTCGTCCTCGTCGCGGTCGAGCGGCGGTCGCGGTTCCACGACGCGGTGCTCGCGACGAAGACGTTCGCGGTCAACGTGCTCGCGTCCGACCAGGAGGACGTGTCGCGGTGGTTCGCGACGCGCGGGCGGCCGCACGACGACGAGCACCTGTCCCGCTGGCCGCACTCGATCGGCGTGGCGACCGGGGCGGCGTTGTTCGACGGCGTGCTCGCGACCCTGGAGTGCCGGACCTGGGCCGATCACCCCGGCGGCGACCACACCCTGCTCGTCGGCGAGGTGCTGTCGATCGCCGCCCCGCGCCCCAACGCGGACCCACTGCTCTTCTACAAAGGCAAGTACCGCCGCGCCGCGCTGTAGGCCGCAAGCCGCGTTCGACAGTTGCTACTGGTGAGTAGCGGCGCCGCCGTTCACCAGTTCGTGCTCGGGCCTCAGCCGCTACTCACCAGTAGCCACGCCGGACGGCGGCGTCGTTACCGACCACTCCTGGCCGCCTGCGGTGTCGCGAACGGCGACGCCGAGGGTGGCGAGCTCGTCGCGGAGGCGGTCGGACTCGCCGAAGTCCTTGGCCGTACGCGCCGCGGCGCGCGCGTCGAGCAGGTCCTGCGCCCCCTCGGGCAGCGCGGGCGGCGGCTTGCCGACGTCGCGGGCCAGGTCGAGGCCGAGCACCATGTCGAACCACGCGAACATCTCGAACTTGCTGCCGTCCGGGATCGTCGCGTCCTTCTCGACCTCGCGGACGACCTGCAGCGCGGTCGGGGTGTCGAGGTCGGCGTCGAGCGCGTCACGGAACCGCTCGTCGTACCCGGCGCACATCGGCTTCGACGGCGACTCCGCCCACGCGCGCACCCGGTCGCGCCAGCGCGCGAGCGTACGGTCGGCGGCCGCGATCTCGTCCCACTTCAGGTTGATCTGCGTCCGGTAGCGCGAGCCGAGGTACGACAGCCGCAACGCGAGCGGGTCGTAGCCGCGCTCGACGACGTCCCCGACGAGGACGACGTTGCCCGTCGACTTCGCCATCTTGCGGCCCTCGAACAGCAGGTGCTCGCCGTGTACCCAGTGCCGTACGACGTCGTGGCCGACGGCCGCGCCGGACTGCGCGCGTTCGTCCTCGTGGTGCGGGAAGCGCAGGTCGATGCCTCCGGTGTGCACGTCGATCGACTCGCCGAGCAACGCGAGCGACATCGCCGAGCACTCGATGTGCCAGCCGGGGAACCCTGCGCCCCAAGGGGTTTGCCACACTTGTGCCCGGTTGGGACCGGCGCCCTTCCAGAGCGCCCAGTCGGCGTGGAAGCGCTTGTGCGGATGGACCTCGCCCTCCGTCCGGTGCCCCGCCTGCAGCTGGTCGAGACGATTGCCGGAGATGGCGCCGTACGCCGGCCACGACGCGGCGTCGAAGAACACCGAGCCGTCGGGCGCGGTGTACGCGTGACCCTGGTCGACGAGCCGCCCGATGAGGTCGACCATCCGCTCGATCCACTCGGACGCCTTGGGCTCCTCGCTCGCACGGTGGATGTTCAGCGCCGCGAGGTCGCGGTGGAACGCGTCGGTGTAGAACGCCGCGATCTCCTGCGTGGTCTTGCCCTCGCGCCGCGCCTGTGCGAGCACCCTGTCCTCGCCGGAGTCGTTGGTGTCGTCCTCGAGGTGGCCGACGTCGGTGATGTTCTGCACGACGGTGACCTGCAGCTTGTGCAGCTCCGCGACTCGCCGGATCAGGTCGGTGAGCAGGAACGTGCGCATGTTGCCGACGTGCGCGTAGCGGTAGACGGTCGGGCCGCACGCGTAGACCGAGAGGCGCCCCGGTGTCGCCGGGACGACGTCGACGACCTCGCGGGCCATCGTGTCGTAGAGCCGCATCACGGCGCCGACGCTATGCCTCGTTCCCGGGGTACACCATCGCGCAGCCGACCCGGCGGGAGAACGTCGAGCCCTCCGTGTCGGTCCAGGAGACGGTGCTCACGGCGTACATCGCCGGGCCGAAGTCGAAGAACTCGAAAAGGTACGGCGTCACGACGGCGACGTACTGGCCCGGCGGGCTGGTCAGCGAGAGGAACGGGCTCGCCGCGCACGTCGGGTCGCCGAACTCGTACCCGCAGGTGAGCCGCACCTCGCGGGCGCCGACCACGGTCCACGGGCCGCCGTGGACCTCGGCGGTCATGTCGTTGACGTAGTGCCGGTTCACGGTGGCGGTCACGTTGGCCGTGCACGGCTGGCCGGCGTCGACGGCGTGCGCCGCCTGCGGGAGCGCGACCGCGGCCGCGAGGGCGGCGAGGACGAGGGAGATTCGTAGTGACATGCGCGGGATTGTGCCCTAAGGGCGTGTCTCCCATGTCCGTGGCCTGCTGCGCGACGCCCAGCTCGACCGCTCGCCGCGTTGTCGGAGGAGCCGATAGCGCCGCTATCGGCTCCTCCTTCGCCTTGCGATCGGCCGCCCTGGACGCCGCTCGCGACGGCCCCGACATGAGAGACGCGCCCTAGCTGAGCCGTGCCCGCGACATCCGCGCAGCCCGCAGCGCGTGGTCCGCCGCCTCCGGATCGGCCTGGCCAACGGCGTGGGCGTACGCCTCCAGCTCGAACGCCGCCGCGAGGTAGTCGCCGAGCTGGATGAGGATCTCGCCGCGCTCCCGGCGCAGCAGCAGCGAGTGCGACGGGACGAGCATCGACAGCTCGACCGCCCACAACCGGGTCCGCAGCTTGTCGTGACGGGTGGACGACGTGCGGATGTTCGCGAGCACGCGAGTCACGATCGCCGCGCTCGTCCACGGCTCGAACGCGTCGTCGGCCAGTTCGCGACCGACCCGGGTGGTGAGCTCGGCGCGGGACACCAGGCGGCCGCCGTAGAACGGGTCCACCAGCGTGCCCGCGACGTCGACCACGAAGTGACCGGGCAAGCCGATCCCCGCGGCCGGGATGCCGAGCCGCCGGGCCACCTCGA
>CBQZLL010000156.1:0-7514 GCA_967749945.1 uncultured Frankiaceae bacterium | reverse complement strand
CTGCCGCTGGAGCAGGTGACCAAGCAGCTCAACAAGCTCGTCAACGTGCTGAAGATCGTCGAGCTCGACCCGGCCGGGTCGGTGCAACGCGAGCTGCTGCTGCTCAAGGTGCGAGCCGACGCGCAGACGCGGTCACACGTGCTGGAGACCGTGCAACTCTTCCGGGCCAAGGTCGTCGACGTCGCCACGGACACCGTCACCGTCGAGGCGACGGGCACCACCGACAAGCTCGAGGCCCTGATCCGCGTACTCGAACCGTTCGGGATCCGCGAGCTCGTGCAAAGCGGGCTCGTCGCGGTCGCGCGCGGCAGCCGTTCGATGACCGACCGCGCTCTGCGCGCCGCCGAGAGGACCGCCTAGCCATGGCCGAGATCTACTACGACGCCGACGCCTCGCTCGACCCGATCCGCGCGCGCCGCGTCGCGGTGCTCGGGTTCGGCTCGCAGGGGCACGCGCACGCGCTGTCGTTGCAGGACTCCGGCGTGGACGTCCGCGTCGGTCTGCCGCCGACGTCCAAGTCGCGGGCCGCCGCCGAGTCCGCGGGGCTGCGCGTGCTGACGCCCGAGCGGGCGTGCGCCGAGGCGGACCTCGTCATGGTGCTCGCGCCGGACACCGTTCAGCGGTCGCTCTACGCGTCGGCCATCGCGCCGTCGCTCGCCGCAGGCCATGCGCTGTTCTTCGCGCACGGCTTCAACATTCGCTTCGGACTGATCACGCCGCCGCAAGGGGTCGACGTTGCGATGGTCGCTCCGAAGGGCCCGGGGCACCTGGTACGCCGCCAATTCGTCGAAGGACGCGGCGTACCGTGCCTCGTCGCCGTCGAGCAGGACGCGTCGGGGAACGCGTTGCCGCTCGCCCTCTCGTACGCGAAGGGCATCGGGGGGACGCGGGCGGGGGCGTTGCGGACCACGTTCACCGAGGAGACGGAGACCGACCTGTTCGGCGAGCAGGCGGTCCTCTGCGGTGGCGCGTCCGCGCTCGTGCAGGCCGGGTTCGAGACGCTCGTCGAGGCCGGCTACCAGCCGGAGGTCGCGTACTTCGAGTGCCTGCACGAGCTGAAGCTCATCGTCGACCTCATGTACGAGGGCGGCCTGTCGAAGATGCGGTGGTCGATCTCCGACACCGCCGAGTACGGCGACTACACCCGCGGCCCGCGGATCGTGAACGCCGACACGAGAGCGGAGATGCGCCGCATCCTCGCCGAGATCAAGTCCGGCGAGTTCGCCCGCGAGTGGGTCGCCGAGGACGACGCCGGGCGCCCGCAGTTCACCAAGTACGCCGAGGAGAGCGCCCGCCACCCCATCGAAGAAGTCGGCGCCCGCCTGCGCGGCTTGATGCAGTGGATCCCTGGAAACAACGCTACTGGTGAGTAGCGGCGCCGCCGTTCACCCGTTGCCGTGTGTGCGCAGCCGCTACTCACCAGTAGCGCGCGTCAGGGCGGCGCGAACGGCGGTGACGAGCGCGGCCGGTCGGTGAAACACGTCCGTCCAGGAGAAGCGCAGGACAGTCACGCCGGGTACGGCGACCAGTTCGTTGAACCGCGCGATGTCGGCTTGGTGCTGCTCGCGCGACTGGTGGAACGCGAACCCCTCGACCTCGATCGCGACACCGGCCGGGAACCAGAAGTCGACCCGGACCCGACGGCCCGTCCGGTCCACCAGGACGACCTGGCTACGCGGCCGCAGCCCGGCCGTAGCGAGGACCATCCGGGCCTTGCTCTCGGCAACCGAGCCGGCCTTGGGGTCGAGCCGGGCGAACGCCGCCCACGCGCGGCGGGTGAAGCGGCGGCCGCGGAGTCGTTCGAGCTGCTCGGCCACGGCATCGAGCGTGACGGCACCCGCCCGGAGCAGCCCGTCCACGGCGATCGCCGCGTCGTCCCGGCGCAGCGCACGGAGCAGGTCGGTGGCGGTGCGCGCCGGGTTGGTCACCCTGATCCCGTCGAGATCGTCGATCTCCTCCGCGCGCAACGCCCAGCGGTACAGCGTGCCTCCGGGCACGTCGTATCGGCCGGTGCCGTCGACCGTGAAGTCGAACCCTGGGTCCAGGACGTCGATCCCGCGGAGCGCCGCGGCCGTGCGGTGGCTCGCGACGACCGCGCCGTGCCGCAGCTGCTCGGCGCGCACCGTGGTGCGGAGGTCGAGGGTCGCGCCGGGTACGGCGTACGCGCTCGTGGCGACTCGTGTCCAGCCCTCCGCCTGGATCAGCGTGCGCAGCCGAGACCAGTCGTACCCGAGCTCGCGCGCGGCCGGCACAGTGACGACACCGTCGCGCCGCGGCGTACTCGTGCAGCGGAGAGTCCACGGCCGTCGATGGTCGCGGTCCCGGCGCGCGTCGGGTACCCGCCGTCGCCGATCTGTGGACAACCGTTCGCGGCTACTGGTGAGTAGCGGCGCCGCCGTTCACCAGTCGCCGCGTACGCGCAGCCGCTACTCACCAGTAGCAACCCCGGGGGAGCCGCTCGGTAGGGTGCCCAGCATGAAGCCCGTGGTGCTCGTGGCGGAGGAGCTGGCGCCGAGCGCGCTCGACGTGCTCGGCGGCGACTTCGACGTACGGCACTGCGACGGCGCCGACCGGGCGCAGCTCCTCCCCGCGCTCAAGGACGCCGACGCCGTCATCGTGCGGTCCGCGACGATGGTCGACGCCGAGGCGCTGGCCGCCGCCCCCCGGCTGAAGGTGGTCGCCCGAGCCGGCATCGGGCTCGACAACGTCGACGTCCCCGCCGCCACCAAGGCCGGCGTCATGGTCGTCAACGCACCGCAGTCGAACGTCATCTCCGCCGCCGAGCACACGGTCGCGCTCCTGCTCGCGGTGGCCCGGCGCATCCCACCAGCCGACGCCAGCCTCAGAAGGGGCGAGTGGCAGCGCAGCGCGTTCACCGGCGTCGAGCTCGCGGGCAAGACGGCGGGCATCGTCGGGCTCGGCCGGATCGGCGTTCTCGTCGCGCAGCGCCTGAGCGCGTTCGGCATGCGGCTCGTCGCGTACGACCCATACGTCCCCGCCGGACGCGCCGCGCAGATGGGCGTCCGTCTGCTCCCGCTGGACGACGTCCTGCGCGAGGCGGACGTCGTGACGATCCACCTGCCGAAGACCAAGGAGACCGCGGGCATCATCGGCGAGCGCGAGCTCGGCCTGCTCAAGCCCGACGTCATCCTCGTCAACGCCGCGCGCGGCGGCCTGGTCGACGAGCACGCCCTCGCGCAGGCGCTGAAGGACGGCAAGATCGGCGGCGCCGGCGTCGACGTCTACGCGACCGAGCCGTGCACCGACAGCCCGCTGTTCGCGTTCCCCAACGTCGTCGCGACGCCGCACCTCGGTGCCAGCACGGTCGAGGCGCAGGACAAGGCCGGTACGGCCGTCGCGCGCAGTGTGAAGCTCGCGTTGTCCGGCGAGTTCGTCCCCGACGCCGTCAACGTGCAGGCCGCGGGCATCGTCGCGGAGGAGATCCGCCCGGCGTTGCCGCTCGTCGAGAAGCTCGGTCAGGTCCTCGCCGGTCTCGCGGGCGAGGTCGTCGCCAACCTGACCGTCGAGGTCCGCGGCGAGATCGCGGTGCACGACGTGAACGTCCTCAAGCTCGCCGCGCTCAAGGGCGTCTTCGCGCCGGTGGTCGAGGAGCCCGTGACGTACGTCAACGCGCCGCTGTTCGCCGAGGACCGTGGCGTGTCCATCGACCTCACGACGTCGAGCGAGAGCCCCGACTACCGCAACCTCATCACCTTGCGCGGCACGCTCGGCGGAGGCGGGCAGGTCAGCGTCTCGGGCACGCTGATCGGCCCGCGGATGCTGGAACGCGTCACGGAGGTCGACGGCTTCGACGTCGACCTCTCGCCGACCGACCACCTCGCGTTCTTCCGCTACCACGACCGGCCGGGCATCGTCGGCGCGGTCGGCGGCCTCCTCGGCGACGCGAACGTCAACATCGCGAGCATGCAGGTCAGCCGTACGCAGCAGGGCGGCGACGCGCTCATGGCGCTCACGGTCGACTCGGCCATCCCCGACGACGCGCTGCGCGCGATCGCGGACGCGATCGGAGCGCACTCCGCGCGCGGGGTCGACCTCGTGACCACGTAGCGGCGTCCGCTACCGTCTTGTCATGGACCTCGCCGTCGAGCTGACCACGACCCCGGTCGACGCCGAGCGGCGCGCGGCGCTGCTCGCCGAGCCAGGGTTCGGCCGGGTGTTCAGCGACCACATGGCGACGGCCGTGTGGCGCCGCGACGAGGGCTGGTCGGGCGCGCGCATCCGCCCGTACGGTCCGCTGTCGATCGACCCCGCGACGAGTTTCCTGCACTACGGGCAGGCGGTGTTCGAGGGGTTCAAGGCGTACCGGCACGACGACGGGTCCATCCACACGTTCCGGCCCGAGCGCAACGCCGCGCGCTTCCAGCGGTCCGCCGTTCGCCTCGCGCTGCCGGAGCTGCCGGTCGAGTGGTTCGTCGGCCTCGCCGACGAGCTGATCAGGACCGACCAGGACTGGGTCCCGAGCGGCGGCGAGTCGAGCCTCTACCTGCGGCCGCTGCTCCTCGGTACCGAGGTCGCGTTGGGAGTACGCCCTAGCGCGGAGGCGCTGTACGTCCTCCTCGCGTCGCCCGCGGGCTCGTACTTCGCGGGCGGGGTGCACCCGGTCACCATCTGGCTCTCCGAGGAGTACGTCCGCGCCGCGCCGGGCGGCACCGGCGCCGCGAAGACCGCGGGCAACTACGCGGCCAGCCTGGTCGCCCAGCAGGAGGCCATCGCGAACGGCTGCGACCAGGTGGCGTTCGTCGACGCGGTCGAGCGCCGCTGGGTCGAGGAGCTCGGCGGCATGAACCTGTTCTTCGTCCACGACGACGGCTCGATCGTCACGCCCGAGCTGACGGGCACGATCCTCGAGGGCGTCACGCGCGATGCGATCCTCGTGCTCGCCGCCGAGCTCGGCCACAAAGTGGACGAACGCCGCATCGACATCGAGGAGTGGAAATCCCTCGACGGCATCACCGAGGTGTTCGCCTGTGGTACCGCGGCGGTCGTGACGCCGGTCGGCGCACTGCGTTGGCGCGGCGGCGAGGCCGGCGACGGCGGCACGGGCCCGGTGACCGAGCGGATCAGGGCCGCGCTGCTCGACGTCCAGCGCGGGCGGGTCCCGGATAGCCATGGCTGGCTGCACCGGGTCTGCTGACATACTTCTGCGCATGCCGATAACGCCCACCTCGAAGATCTGGATGGACGGCGAGCTCGTCGACTGGGACTCCGCGACCATCCACGTGCTCAACCCCACGCTGCACTACGGCTGGGGCGTCTTCGAGGGGATCCGGGCGTACGCGACCGATCGAGGCCCGGCGGTGTTCCGGCTCACCGAGCACATCGAGCGGCTGTTCCGTTCCGCGCACCTGTACTTCCTCGAACCCGACTGGACTGTCGAACAGATCATCGAGGCGACCAAGGAGACCGTCCGGGTCAACGACGTCGAGTCGTGCTACGTCCGGCCGCTGTTCTACCTCGGCTACGGCGAGATGGGCCTCAACCCGCTCCCGTCCAAGACCAAGGCGGCCATCGCGGTCTGGCCATGGGGGACGTACCTCGGCGACGCCGCCGAGACCAACGGCGTGCGCGCCCGCGTCTCCACCTGGCAGCGGATCGGCGCCAACACGATCCCGCCCGCGGGCAAGGCCACCGGCCAGTACCTCAACTCTTCGCTCGCCAAGGTCGAGGCGCTCAAGGCCGGCTACGACGAGGCCATCATGCTCACGCCGTCCGGCAACGTCGCCGAAGGCTCGGGGGAGAACCTCTTCGTCGTCTCGCGCGGGGTGATCTACACGCCGCCCGTCGTCGACGGCGTGCTCGCCGGGCTCACCCGCGACTCGGTCACGACGATCGCTCGCGACGAGGGCTACGACGTCGTCGAGAAGTCGCTCGTCCGTACCGACCTCTACTTCGCCGACGAGGTGTTCTGCACGGGCACGGCGGCCGAGGTCGTGCCGATGGTCGAGATCGACGACCGGAAGGTCGGCGACGGCGTTCCCGGGCCCGTCACGCGCGCCCTCGTCGGCCTCTACCGCCAGGCCGTGACGGGCCAGCTCGACCGGTACAAGGTCTGGAACGAATACGTGCGGGAGTAGCCGCAGGAACCCTGCCCTCCGCGGAGAAAGGGTCGGCGCGCGCCCACCACCCGGGCGCGTCCCCTCGCCCTACTCGGAGGAAGCATGTCCCGCTCCATCCGTCTCGCGCTCGTCGCCTGCGCGATCGCCGGCTTCGCCACGCCGGCCTTCGCGGGCGGCGGAGACCCGCCGTGCTCGGTCGGCTGGGAGCCCTGGATCGCCACGACTGGCGCGCTGCCCCCTGCCACGATCTACCGCCCCTACTTCGTCTGCTAGGAGGCCCGCATGCTCCGCTTCACCCTCGCCGCCGCGCTCGTGGCGGCCGTGGTCGCCCCCCCGGCGGCACACGCGTGGACGTGCAGCCCGCACGTCGAGAAGAAGACCTACACCGTCGGCGACCAGAGCGTCGACGCCTACGGATTCCGCTGGATCTGCTGACAACGCGTCCGTGCGAGATCGACTTCGACGACCCGGTGTCGATAGCGCTGCTTTCGCCAGCCCACATCTCGTGATCTTGGCGATGTTCTGCACGCATATGGTGCACAACCTCGCCAAGATCACGAAGTTCTGGGACCGCCGAACCGATCCGGGCCGTTTCGCCAAGCCCTACGAGGACGGGATCGTCTCCCACCACTGGCACCACCACTCCGCGCCCACCAGGATGCGGATCTTCGGGTGCCAGCAGTAGGAGAGGTCCTTCTCGTTCTCGAGGTAGTAGAGGCAGTTGTCGCAGCGCTCGTCGCCGTAGGGCTTGCCCTTGAGGATCGCGTCCTCGACGAGATGCTGGAGCAGGAGGGCGTTCTCCTCGTCGACGGGCTTGGGCTCAGGAAGCGGCATCTCGGTCACGCGCAGATTCAAGCAGGTAGCCTCCCGCCGTGCGCCTCGCGAGGTTCAGTGCCGGTGGGGACGTCTCGTTCGGCGTGGTCGAGGGCGACGAGGTCGCGGCGCTCGACTCGCATCCGTTCGGGCCGCTGTCGTTCAGTGGCATCCGCTTTCCGCTCGCCGCGGTCCGGCTGCTCGCACCGGTCATCCCGAGCAAGGTCGTCGCGATCGGCAAGAACTACGCCGACCACGCGCGCGAGATGGGCGGTGAGCCTCCGGCGGCGCCCGTGATGTTCCTCAAGCCGTCGACCGCGGTGACCGGGCCCGGTGACCCCATCGCGTACCCGCCGTCGGTGGGCCGGCTCGACTACGAAGGCGAGCTTGCCGTCGTCGTCGGGCGGCTTGCTCGCGACGTCCCGGCCGAGCGCGCGCTCGACGCGATCCTCGGCTACACCTGCGCGAACGACGTCACCGCGCGCGACCAGCAGCAGGCCGACGGCCAGTGGACCCGCGGCAAGGGGTACGACTCGTTCTGCCCGCTCGGGCCGTGGATCGAGACCGACCTCGATCCCGGCGCGACGCGGGTCACGACGACGCTGAACGGCGAGACCAAGCAGG
>CBQZLL010000155.1:0-7548 GCA_967749945.1 uncultured Frankiaceae bacterium | reverse complement strand
GGGGCGGCATGAGCGAGTACCACCTCGGTGACCTCGCGGCCGCGCTCGTCGACGGCGAGCTCGACCACGACCAGCGCGACCGCGCGCTCGCGCACATCACCGTCTGCGGCGACTGCCGCGCCGAGGTCGACGGTCAGCGCCGACTCAAGGCGCTCCTCGCCAACCAGTTCGACCCGGAGCTGACCGTGTCGTTCACCGCGCGGCTGCTCATGGTGCCGCGCGACGCGGCGGGCTCGACCCGGCCCGACGTCGTCCGCCGCGCCTACCGCCGACCCGCAAAGCACTCGATGCGGTCGCGCGCGGCGGCGTACTCCGCGCTCTCCGTCGCGCTGCTCGCGGGCGTCGTCGCGGCCGGCAGCGGCGCCCAGGGTCGCCGGGTACGACCGCCGGTCGCGTCGTTCGTCGACGAGCACACGGCGACGACGGGCCGCCTCGGGCCGCTCAACGACCCGACCGGCAACGTCGTCCTCACGTCGTTCGGCCGATGAGGCGAGGGCTGCTTCTCCTCGCCGCGGGTGGGGCGGTGGTGCTGCTCTCCGGTACGGCGCTGGGCGTGCCGTTCGCATCCGGCGACCGCGCGCCCAGCAACGCCGACGACGGCTTCGCGGTGCTCGAACGCGCCGCTCGCGCCGCGCAGGAGCTGAGCTACCACGGCACGCAGATGGTGTCGTTCTGGTCGGACAGCGGCTCGACGAGCGCGGTCATCGAGGTTGCGCACGTCGGCGGCGAGGGGCTGCTGCTCCGCGTCGCGCCGACCCCGCAGAACCCCGGCGGCGCCGTCTACAACGACGAGAACGGTGACGTCCCCGAGGTCGTCGGGTTCGCGAAGGGCACGCTCTCGCTCCTCGCCGCGCACTACGACGCCGCCATCGAGGGCACCGGCGAGGTCGCCGGGCGGACCGCCGATGTCGTCGCCGTACGCCGCGCCGGCCAGTCGCCCACGGCGCGGTTCTGGATCGACCAGGCGACCCGGCTGCTGTTGCGCCGCGAGGTTCTCGACAACGCGGGGCGGACGGTGCGCGAGAGTGCGTTCATCGAGCTGATCATCGGCGAGACCCGCGTCTCGGCGGCCGTCCAGGAGTCGGCGCACATCATGCCCGCGGTCGTCGGATCCGCCGTACGGCCGAACGAGATCGGCGGCCTCCGCGCCGACGGGTGGCAGGTCCCCGACCGGCTCGCGTCGGGTCTGGAGCTGTTCGAGGCACGGCTCATCGGCGAGGGCGACCAACGCGTGCTGCAGCTCAGCTACGCCGACGGTGTCTCGACCGCGAGCCTGTTCCAGCAACGCGGCCGGCTCGACACCGGCAGCCTCGACGGTTGGCAGCGCGCGAACATCGTGGGCGAGCGGGTATGGGTGCAGGGAGCGTTCCCGCGGCGTGTGGTCTTCTCCGGCCGGGGCATGGTGTTCACTGTCGTCGCGGACTGCCCGCAAGCGACGCTGGACGACCTCGTCCGGGCGCTGCCGCACGGCAACCCGGGGCCGGGGTTCGGAATCCGGGTGGGTCATGGCCTGGCCCGAGTGGGGTCGTGGCTGAACCCGTTCGCGTGACGCGAGGAGAGCACCGAGCATGACCGACGTCGACTCGACCGGCTTCGGCCACCCCGACCAGCCGGGCGACCCGGCAGTGCAGTGGACGCCGTACCCGGCGCTGCCGTCGGAGCAGGCGGGTTGGCCCCCGTCCGAGGTGCTGTGGTCGCCGTACAGCGGCAAGCCCCGTCGCGAACGCGGCCTCGGCACCGCGGTCGCCGTCGCCGCGGTCGTCGCGGCGCTGGTCGGCGGTGCCGTCGGCGCGGGCGCGGCGTGGTACGCCGTCGAGCGCCACGACAAGACCTCCGTACGCGACGCGTCGGCGAGCCTCGGCAGCGGCATCACGACGCCGCAGGACACCACTCCCGGGTCCGTCTCGACCATCGCGCGCAACGTCGTTCCGGTCGTCGTGAGCATCGACGTGCAGACCGCGAACGGCAGCGGCACGGGGTCCGGCGTCATCGTCAAGAACGACGGCTACATCGTCACGAACAACCACGTCGTCGGCGACGCGCGGACGATCTCCGTGACGCTCGCCGACGGCACCGTCGCCGACGCGTCGCTCGTCGGCACCGACCCGGACACCGACCTCGCGGTCATCAAGGCGCGGGTCACCGGCCTGCCCGTCGCGACGCTGGGACGGTCCAACAACCTCTCCGTCGGCGACCCCGTCGTCGCGATCGGCTCGCCGCTCGGCCTCAAGGGCACCGTGACGTCCGGCATCATCAGCGCGCTGAACCGGTCGCTCGACGTCCCGGCCGAGAGCGGCGGCCGGTCCATCGTCCTGGTGAACGCGATCCAGACCGACGCCGCGATCAACCCGGGTAACTCCGGTGGCGCGCTGGTCGACCGGGCAGGCCGGGTCATCGGCATCAACTCGGCCATCGCCTCGCTCGGCGGCGGGCTCGCCGGCGCGTCCGGCTCGATCGGCGTCGGGTTCGCCATCCCGATCGACGAAGCACGCGCCGTCGCCGAGGAGATCATCAGGACGGGTCGCGCGACGCACCCGTTCCTCGGCATCTCGGGCAACGACCTCACGCCGCAGACCGCGCAGCGGTTCAACCTCACGACGAAGCAGGGCGCGCTCGTCATGGAGGTGACGCCGGGCGGTCCGGCCGAGGCCGCGGGTCTCGAGCCGCGCGACATCATCGTCAAGCTCGGGGACGCGCCGGTCGCGAGCATGGGCGACCTCATCGGCGCGATCCGGACGCACAAGATCGGCGAGACGGTCACGGTGACGTACATCCGCGACGGGCGGCAGGCGACAGTCCGGGTAACCTTGCGGCAGAAGCCGGCGGGGTAGGGAGCGGACCATGTTCAGCAACCTGGGCTGGCCGGAGATCGCGGTGCTCCTGGTCCTCGCCATGCTCGTCCTCGGCCCGGAACGGCTGCCCAAGGTCGCCGCCGACGCCGGCCGCCTCATCCGCGAGCTGCGCAAGATGGCGACCGGCGTGACGACCGACATCCGCAACGAGATGGGCATCGACCTCGACGAGATCCGCCGGCTCGACCCGCGGCGCTTCTTCGACGAGGAGCCGCCGGCGGCCCCCCCGCGCGCGCTGCCGCAGGGCGAGCGGGCGCCGTTCGACCCCGAGGCGACCTGACCGGTCAAACTGCATGAAAACCGGCAATGCTGGCAAATTGCAGGAGAACAGCACCGCGCGGTGAACCCCTCCACTGAACCGTCCACCCAGAGGGGGGTCTCCCATGCTCCGTCGTTCCGTCCTCGCGCCCGCGCTCGCCGTGCTGGCGTTCGCCGTCCCGTCCGCCACCGCGGCCGCGCCCGGGCCGCAGGTCACCGACCCGAGCGGTGACGCGAACTTCGTCAACGGCCAGGGACTCGTCACCGGCGACGCGGTGCCGCACGACCAGGCGACGCCGGTCGGCAGCCAGGCGTACGCCGACGTCACCTCGGTGCTCTGGCAGACCACGAAGACGGTCAAGAAGGTCAAGAAGAAGACCGTCACGACGATCACCGGCTTCACGGTCACGGTGACCCTCGCCGGTGCCCCGACGCCCCCGGAGGGCACGACGGTCGTCTACCGGATCCTCGGCAAGACGCCGGCCTGCCCGTACTTCGGCGTCGTCTACTACTCGAACAAGCTCAAGGACGGCACGAGCCCGCAGTCCGCGCTCCGCGACAACTGCAACGGCGCGTCGGCCGCTCGCCTCACGCCGATCGCGCTGCCCGTCGTCAAGGGCAGCACGCTGACGTGGACGGTGCCCCTGAAGGCGATCCCGGCCGACACGAAGGTCAAGGTCGGCAGCACGCTGACCGGCCTCTACTTCACCGTCACCGAGATCGAGGACTTCCAGGGCCAGAAGGTTCCGGACGACGCCCCGCAGGTCGGCGGCGCGACCGGCCTCGGCCTCGGCCTCGTCGACGAGGCCCGGCCCGGGACGGCGACGTACAAGATCGGCGGGTAACGCCTTACGCGGGCGAGAGCCCGAGGGAGCGACCGGAGAGGCCACGCGACCGGGTCCCGAGCTGCTCGGCGATCCGGCGCAGCTCCTTCGCCGCGGCGGAGTCGGGCTCGGAGAGTACGAGCGGCATGCCGCTGTCGCCGCCCTCGCGCAGGCGGACGTCGATCGGGACCTGCCCGAGCAGGGGTACGGGTGCGCCGATGGTCCGGGTCAGCGCGTCGGCGACGGCCTGCCCGCCACCCGAGCCGAACACGTCGACATGCTCGCCGCAGTGCGGGCAGGCCAGGCCGGCCATGTTCTCCACGATGCCCGCGATGCGCTGCCGCGTCTGGATCGCGATGGACCCCGCGCGCTCGGCGACCTCGCTCGCGGCGAGTTGCGGGGTCGTCACGACGAGGATCTCCGCGCTCGGTACGAGCTGCGCGATCGAGATCGCGATGTCGCCGGTGCCTGGCGGGAGGTCGCAGAGCAGGACGTCGAGGTCGCCCCAGAAGACGTCGGAGAGGAACTGCTGCAACGCCCGGTGCAGCATCGGCCCGCGCCAGACGACCGGCTGGTTGCCCTGCACGAACATGCCGATCGAGATGACCTTCACGCCGTGCGCGGTCGGCGGCATGATCATCGACTCGACCTGCGTCGGCTTGCCCTCGACGCCGAGCATCCGCGGGATCGAGAAGCCGTAGATGTCGGCGTCGACGACCCCGACCTTCAAGCCGCCGGCGGCCATCGCGGCCGCGAGGTTCGCGGTGACGCTGGACTTGCCGACACCGCCCTTCCCGGACGCGACGGCGTAGACCCGGGTCAACGACCCCGGCTGCGCGAACGGGATCTCCCGCGCCGCTTGCCCGCCACGGAGCTGCGTCTGCAACGCCTGGCGCTGCTCGTCGGACATGACACCGAGGTCGACGACGACGCTGGTCACGCCGTCGAGTGCGGAGACCGCGGAGGTGACGTCGCGGGTGATCTTGTCCTTGAGCGGGCAGCCAGTGACGGTGAGCAGGACGCGGACCGTCACCACGCCGTCGGGCGCGATGTCGACGCGCTCCACCATGTTCAGCTCGGTGATGGGCCGGTGGATCTCCGGGTCCTGCACCGTGGCGAGAACGGCGGTGACCTGCTCGACAGTGGGCATGCGGGGAACGTCCTTACGCGATTCGGGGATGCCTGGCCAGTGTACGTCGCGGCCTCGGCGTCACCGCGGGCGAGTCCGGTCGTTCTCCCGGTGAGGCAGGAGGGCCATCGAGTCCCGTCGAAGGCTCGTTGATGCCCCCGCACACACCCAGGAGTCACGTCATGCGCGCACCCCACCTCGCTGCTGCGGTCCTCGCGACCGGTCTCGCGCTCGCGACGGCCGTGCCGTCGAACGCCGCGGCACCCGCTCCCCAGGTCAAGGACGCCGTCGGCGACGGCAACGGCGTCAACGGCCAGGGCGTCGTCGGTGGCGTCGGCCAGAGCACGGCTCCGGCGTCGACCACGAGCCTCGACATCGCCTCGGTCCGGTGGGCGACGAAGTTCACCGGCAGCGGTAAGAAGCGCGCCGCAACCGACGTCGTCATCACGATGACGCTCGCGGGCCCGGTCGCCGCGCAGGGCCAGTCCGGCATCTGGCGGGCGATCTGGAGCGTCGGCGACTGCGAGTACTTCGTCTCGTACTCGACGAGCGCCGACGCCGACCCCGGCTTCGACATGACCATGTGCGATGACGGCATCACCGACCCGAAGCACCCGGTCAAGGCGACCACCTCCGGGTCGGTGATCACCTGGACGTTGTCCCTCAAGTCGCTCAAGTCGTTCGGCATCAAGGTCGGGACACCGTTCAGCACGCTGAACGGCCACACCCGGATCCTCATGGGGACCGGCACGACCGGCGGCGCGACGATCGTCACGGTCGACGAGGCGTTGTCGAACGCGACGTACAAGGTCGGCAAGTAGTCCACTGACTGCGACGAAGGCCCGCTCCCTCCGGGGAGCGGGCCTTCGTCATGGGCTCAGGCGTCGTCGCGCTTCACGGCGGCGATGTCGAGGGCGATCTTCACCTTCTCGCTGACGAGGATGCCGCCGGCCTCGAGCGCGAGGTTCCAGTTGAGGCCCCAGTCCTTGCGGTTCACGACGGTGCGGCCCTCGAACCCGGCGCGGGTCTTGCCCCACGGGTCCTGCACGACGCCGGTGAACGTCACGTCGAGCGCGACCTCGCGGGTGACGCCCTTGATCGTGAGGTCGCCCCACAGCGTGAACTCGGCGTCGCCCTTGCCGGCCTCCACACGGGTGCTCGTGAACGACATCTCCGGGTACGTCTCGACGTCGAAGAAGTCGGCGCTGCGCAGGTGCGTGTCGCGCTGCTCGCTGCGGCTGTCCACGCTGGCGACCTGGACGCGCGCCTCGGCGCGGGAGGCCTCAGGATTCGCGCCGTCGAGGTAGAGCGTGCCCTCGACGTCGCTGAACCGGCCGCGCACGGTCGTCACCATCG
This sequence comes from uncultured Frankiaceae bacterium, assembly GCA_967749945.1. Classification (GTDB taxonomy): domain Bacteria; phylum Actinomycetota; class Actinomycetes; order BP-191; family BP-191; genus BP-191. The sequence goes on along the minus strand of CBQZLL010000155.1, from coordinate 1,129 downwards.
CGTGCCGCGCGGCGAACTCGAACGTCGAGTGCGTCGGGTCGATGTCGTACGTACCGGTGAGCTGGTCGAGCCCGCTGGTGGTGGTCGTGGTCATGTCTGGCGCTCCTCTGGCGAGTCAAGTGGTTGCTTATGCAACTGTTGCGAACGCAACGTACTCGACTTTTATTGCATGTGCAACTATCCTCGGGGACATGGTCACGAAGGCGCGCGGCCTCTCCGAGGTCGAGCTCGACGCATGGCGCGCGTTCCTGCGCGCGCACGCGCTGGTCACCCGGGTCCTCGACGCGGAGCTGATGGCCGAGTGCGACCTGCCGCTCGGGTCGTACGAGGTGCTGCTGCGCCTCAACGACGCGCCGGACCGGCGCCTTCGGATGACCGAGCTGGCGGACAGCGTGCTGCTCTCGCGGAGCGGGCTCACCCGGCTCGTCGACCGCCTCGAACGCGACGGCCTGATTCGCCGCCAGGCGTGCGCCAGCGACGCGCGCGGAACCAACGCCGTCATCACCGACGAAGGCCGCCGGCGGCTGCGCGAGGCCGCGCCCGTGCACCTGCGCGGCGTTCGCGAGCACGTGATCGGGTTGCTCGACGAGGGGGAGGTGGCGACCCTCGCCGACCTGCTCGGGCGGATCGCCGGTCCCGGTGACCCGGGCGGCGACGGCCTGTGCGGGACCGACGCTTAGGAGACCGCTGGGGCGTCGACGGCGGCGTTCTCGATGAGGCGGCGTACGTCGCCCTCGAGCTGCGTCGGGTCGACCGGCTTGCTGAGGTAGTGGTCGGCGCCCGCGTGGAGCGCTTCGGTGCGCAGCAGCGGGTCGTCGCTGCCGGTGAGCAACAGCAACGGGAGCAGCGCGGTCCGCGTGTCGGCGCGCAGCAGGCGGGTGACCTCGATGCCCGACAGGTCGGGGAGTACGAGGTCGAGCACCATCGCGTCGAGGTCCTCGGTCGCCGCGATCCGCAACGCCTCCTCGGCCGTCGTCGCCCGGCGTACGTCGCACAGGTCGATGAGCGCGGCCTGGACGAAGTCGAGGACCGACTCGTCGTCGTCGACGACGAGCACGAACGGACGGTGCTCCGAGTCGGAGGCCGTCGTTCCGGGGACGAGTGGCGTCGGGTCGTGGCTTTGGCGGCA
>CBQZLL010000154.1:0-7595 GCA_967749945.1 uncultured Frankiaceae bacterium | reverse complement strand
GAGGGTGACCACCTGCATGTTCACTTTCACGAGCCGGTCGACGAACGGGATGATGACGTTGAGACCGGGGCCCTTGATCTGCGCGCGCACCCGGCCCAGCCGGAACACGATGCCGCGCTCGTACTCCTGGACGATCCGCAGCCCCATGAGGACCGCGACGAGGGTCAGGAACAGCAGGACGTAGAGCGCGACGACCATGGTGGCTCAGCCCTTCCCGGCGATCGGCTCCACCTCGAGCACCAGCGCCGTCTCGTCGACACCTGTCACGCGAACGGGTGTCCCGGCCGCGACCGGACCATCCCACTCCAGCGCCTGGGCGCGCCACAGTGCACCCTCGACGAGAACGTGGCCCTGCGGGTTGAGCGTGCTGCGCACCTCGCCGGAGCGTCCGACCAGCGCGCGTCCGATCTGGCCCGACTGCCCGCGCAGGGCGCGCAGCACGATGGTCATGACGATGCCGTAGAAGACCAGCGAGCCGAGAACGCCCGTGACGATCGCCCAGAGCGCCGGCCGAAGCGCCGGGCCGTGCGTGTGCACCAGCCACCACGACCCCGCCGCGAGGAGCACGCCGCCGAGCCAGGTTGGTAGCCGCAGCTCGTCGCGGCGGACGTCGAGCGCCATGCCGCCGACGCCGGCCAGCGCGAGAGCGAGACCGACCGGGTTGGTGGGCAGTGCGGCGAGGCCGTACGCCGCCAGCAGCACGAGCAGCGCGCCCGCGTATCCGGCGGGACCGAAGCCGGGCTGGAACGCCTCGAACACGATCGCGCCGATCCCCGTCAGCAGCAGCAGGTAGACGAGCGTCGGGTTGGTCGCGAGCGCGTGGCGGACGGCGACCACCGGACCGGGCCGGGCGAAGCGGATGTCGACGAGCGCGGGGTCGACGTCGAGCGCGCGACCGTTCACGACCCGGCCGTCGAGGCTGCGGACGGCCTCGACCAGCGTTCCCGCGGTGCCGTCGGCGAGGTGCTGGTCGAGCAGCGCGTTGGCGCGCAAGACCGGCCCCGCGCTGTCGCGCGGTCCGCCGACGTTGACCGGCACCGAAGGCCGTACCTCCGCGCCCGAGGCGACGAGCCGGATGTCGCCCGCCTGCCAGACGAGGGTCGCCGCGCCGCCGACGTGCGCGCCACTCGGACCGACCCACGTCGCGACCGGTACGGCGCTGTCCCGCACCGCCGCGACGAGCGCGTCCGCGTCGGCCTTGACCGTCCCCGACGAGTCGAGCCGGATAACGACGGCGAGGTCGTGCTGGCGCTCGGCGCGGTGGATCTCGCCACGGAGGAACCCGGCGTACGCGGAGTCGAACGCTCCGCTGATCTGCACGATGGTCACGGTCGGCGCGGCCTGCGCCTGGGCGTGCGCGGGAAACGGCAGCGCCAGGAGCAGGGCGAGCGGGAGCAGCCGCACCATGCGGCGGATGGTCGTCACGGTGCGCCGATTGTACGGGACCTCGTCAGGGCGTATCTGACGGATCTCCGCCCTGCCGCGCGACGCCCAGCACGACACCTCGCCGCGTTGTCGTCGTCGCGATAGCGCTGCTATCGCTCCTCCTCCGCCTTGCGATGCGCCGAGTTGGACGCCGCTCGCGACGGGCGAGATCCGTCAGACACGCCCTAGGCGGCCAGCCGGCAGTAGAACCCGGTGGTGACGGTCGTCCCGTGCCACGTCCCGCTGCCCTCGGTGCACACGCTGACCTTCCCGTCGATCGCGGGAACGGTGTCGTCCAGCGCGGCGAGCGGTCCGGTCGCGGATCCCGCGTGGTCGTAGAGGACCGTGCCGTTCGCGTCCTGGAGGCGGCAGTGCACGCTCGCGAGGTCCGCGCCGTTCGTCGCCGTACGGCCGGTCACCGTGATGGTGCCCGCGTCGTGGTCGGTGCGGAACGCGCACGTCGACGCGACGTCGTGCCGGTCAGTGTCGGCCGGGAGCCCGACGGTCGTCGTGTTGGGCGAGAGCAACGTGAGGAACCCGGTGTCGCCGTCGTCCCAGCCGCCGCCGGTGAGGCCGGTCCGTTGCGCGTCCGGCGGGATGGGGTTCTCGTACGGCGGGCAGTCCCAGAACATCTCGCCGTCGAGGAACGTGTCGCCCTCCGGGGTGATCGTGACCGGCTCCGCTCCGGGCGCGAGGCTCTGCAGGAGCGGGCAGATCGTCGGGTCGCCGGCGGCGGTGTAGGCGAAGGCGTAGTCGACCAGGTCGATGACGAAGGTGATCAGGTCGACGACTTCTTGCGGCGGGATCTGTGTTGTTGTCGCCCAGGCGCAGATCAACGTGCTCGGCGTCGAGTCGCTGGTGTAGTCGACGCCGGTGCACAGCGTCACAACGTCTGTCACCGATGCGGTGAACGACATGGGCGCGACGAACACCACCGCGCCGGCGCCCGAGCGCGAGTACGACTGCTGCGGCACGCCGTTGATCTCCAGCACGCAGGTGACGGTGCCGGTAACGACGTTGCCATGAGTCCGGGAGTAGAGGACGACGTCGGAGTCCACCTCGCCGGTCCAGGTCTCCGGCCCGCCGAGCGTGCCGCCGGGAGTCGTGTCGTTCAACGTGGTGAAGCCGCAGCTGCCCCGGAACGTCGAGTCGTCTCCGGTCGCCTGCGCCTGTGGCGCGGCGAGCGAGAGCAGGCCGAGGGCGAGGACGGCCGTGATGGTGCGTCCGAGCATGGTGCGGTCCTCCGGTGTCAGATGGGGAGTCCAGGGCGGCAGTACTGGCCGACGGTGACGGTGCGCGTTCCCCAGACGCCGGTGCCCTCGGTGCAGACGGTGACCTTGCCCGCGATGGCGGGCACGGTGTCGCGCCACGACACGATCGGTCCGGCCGCGGACTCGGTGTGGTCGTAGACGACCGCGCCGGTCTCGGCATCCTGGAGCTGGCAGTGGATGCTCGTCGTGTCGGCGACGAGCGTACGTCCGGTCGCCGTCGTGCCGGTGACCGTGATGGTGCCCGCGTCGCGGTCGGTGTGGAACGCGCACGTCGACGCGACGTCGCGCGTCTCGATGGGGTCGGCGGGCGGCAGGAGCACTGTCGTCTCGGGCGAGACGAGCGTCAGGAACCCGGTGTCGCCGTCGTTCCAGCCGCCGCCGGTCGGGCCGTGTTCAGCGGGGTCGGGCAGCGGCGGGTTCGGCGACGGCGGGCCCCCGACCGGGTTCTCGTACGGCGGGCAGTCCCAGAAGAACTCACCCGCGATGTAGACGTCACCTTCGGGCGTGATCGTCACCGGATCGCTGCCCGGCGCGAAGGCCTGGAACGCCGCGCAGACCCGCGGATCGACCTCGCTGACGATGGCGTAGTTCGCGACGTCGATGACCCAGTCGATCAGGTCGACGGTCCACTGCGGGATGACTTGGGTCTCCACCGCCGCGCCGCAGTCGACCGTCGTCGGGGTCGTGTCGCTGGTGTAGTCGACGACGGTGCAGAAGGAGACGACATCTGTGACTGCCGCGTGGAACGACATCGGCGTCGCGAAGACGACGACACTCGTGCCCGAGCCCGAGACGGTCATCTGCGTGACGCCGTTGACCCGCAGCTCGCACGTGACGGTCGCGTTGACGACGTTGCCGTGGGTGCTCGAGTAGACGACCACGTCGGCGTAGCCGATGCCGGTCCAGGTGTCCCCGGTCAACGACGGGGCCTGGACTGTGTCGAAGCCGCAGTCACCGCGGGACCACGACTGGTCGGCTGCCGGCGCGGATGGCGCCGTCAGCGCGAGCAGGCCCAACGCCAGCGCGGTCGCGATGATGCCCTGACGTCGCATGGTCAGATCGCCTTTCCGGGACGGCAGTAGGGCCCGACGGTCACCGTGCGCGTCCCCCAGACGCCGATGCCCTCGGTGCAGACGGTGAGCGGTCCGGCGGTGGCCGGGACGGTGTCGTGCCAGGACACGAGCGGTCCGCTCGCGGTCTCGGTGTGGTCGTAGACGACGGCGCCGGTCGTGGCGTCCGTGAGCCGGCAGTGGATCGCGACGGAGTCCGCGACCGGTGGGCGACCGGCGACCGTGGCGCCAGTGACCGTGACGGTGCCGAGCGCGCGGTCGGTGCGGAACGCGCACACCGACGCGACGTCGTACGTCTCAGCCGGGGGTACGCCGACCGTCGTCGTCTCCGGCGTGGCCAGCGCGAGGAAACCCGTGTCGCCGTCGTCGTACCCGCCGCCCGTCGGGCCGTGCACCGGCGCGTTCGGGTCGACCGGCGGGTCGACCGGGTACTCGTACGGCGGGCAGTCCCAGAACCATTCGCCGAAGAGGTAGACGTCGCCCTCCGGCGTGATGAACACCGGGTCGCTGCCCGGCGCGAGCGCCCGGAGCGCCGCGCAGATCGGCAGATCGGCGGACCGCACCGCCCAGGTCGCGGCGTCGAGGACGAAGTTGATCAGGTCGATCGTCCCCTGCGGGGGGAACTCTGTCGTCGTCGCGCCCTGGCACCTGTCGGTCGTCGGGGTCGGGTCGGTCGTGTAGTCGACGACCGTGCAGAGCTCGACCACATCGGTGATCTCGGCGGCGAACTCGACCGGGCTGGCGAAGACGACCGCGCCGAGGCCTGAGCCGGCGACGCTCACCTGCGTGACGCCGTTGACCCGGACGTCGCACCGCACCGTCGCGCCGACGACGTTGTTGTGCGTCGGCGAGTACAGAGCGACCGCCGCGTCGACGTAGCCGACCCAGTGGTTCTGGCCGCCGAGGAGGCCACCAGGGGTCGTGTCGTCGAGCGTGCCGAAGGAGCAGTGTCCTTCGTAGGAGGACTCGCCCGTCGCCCGTGCGGACGGTGCCCCGAGGGCGAGCAGACCGATCGCCAGGGCGGTCGTGATGCAGGTCCGGCGCACGTCAGATCTCCTTGCCGGGCCGGCAGTACGGGCCGACGGTCACCGTGCGCGTCCCCCAGACGCCGGTGCCCTCGGTGCAGACGGTGATGGGGCCGGCGGGCGCGGAAAGGGTGTCCTGCCAGCGGCCGAACGGTCCGGTGGCGGTCTCGGTGTGGTCGTAGACGACGTCGCCGGTCGTCGCGTCTTCGAGCCGGCAGTGGACGCTGACCGAGTCAGGCAGCCCGGCTCCGGTCGTGTTGCCGACGACGCTGGTCGTGCCGCGGGTGCGGTCGGTGACGAACGCACATGCCGACGCGAGGTCGTACGCCGGTGACGTCAGGGCCAGGAAGCCCGCGTCGCCGGTGTCGTACCCGCCGCCGGTCGGCCCGTGCGGCGGGACGTCGGGGTCGAACGGCGGCAACGGCTCGAACGGCGGCGGATCGGAGGGCGGGTACTCGTACGGCGGGCAGTCCCAGAAGTACTCGCCGCCGACGTACACGTCACCCTCGGGCGTGATGGAGACCGGACCATGGCCGGGCGCGAGGGCCTGGAACGCGGCGCAGGCCGCTGGGTCGACGTACCCGACCACCGCGCCGTTGACCCACCCGAGGACGTAGCTGAGGAGGTCGATTGTCTCCTGCGGCGGGAGCCGTGTGGTCGTCGCTTCGGGGCAGGCGACCGACGTCGGCGTCGGGTCGCTGGTGTAGTCGACGATCGTGCACAGCGATACGACATCTGTGACGTCCGCCTCGTAGGTGACCGGCGCCGCGAACGCGACGAGGCCGGCGCCAGCGCCGGAGGCGCTCACCTGCGGCACGCCGTTGACGCGGATCTCGCAGGTCACCCGCGCGGTGACGACGTTGCCGTGCGCGTACGAGAAGACGCCGACGGCGGCGTACAGGACGCCGGTCCACGCGGTTTCGCTGACGTTTTGCTGGTTGAGGGTGTCGAACCCGCAGTGCCCGACGCTCTTCGAGTCGTTCGGCGCGGCGAGCGCGGAGGGCGCCGTGAGCGTGAGGAGCCCCAACGCCAGCGCGGGGCCGAGAGTGCGTCGCATCAGATCTCCTCGCCGGGGCGGCAGTAGGGGCCGACGGTCACCGTGCGCGTCCCCCAGACGCCGGTGCCCTCGGTGCAGACGGTGAGTGCGCCGCTCGGCGCGGGGACGGTGTCGTGCCACGAGACGACAGGTGCGTTCGCGGTCTCGGTGTGGTCGTAGACGACGGCGTCCGTCGTCGCGTCGCGCAGCTGGCAGTGGATCGCGACGGAGTCCGCGAGACGGCTCGCCGTGCCGCCGAGCACCGTGACGGTGCCGTTCGCGCGGTCGACGCGGAACGCGCACGCCGACGCCACGTCATCCGCCTCGACCGGGTCGGCCGGCGGCATCCGGAGTGTCGTCGTCTCGGGCGAGACGAGCGCGAGGAAGCCCACGTCACCGTTGTCGTAGCCGCCACCGGTCGGGCCCGTGACCGGCGTGTGCGGGTCGAACCCCGGCAATGGCGGATACGGCTCCGCGCTGGGGACCGGGTTCACGTACGGCGGGCAGTCGTACCAGGGCTCGCCGTCGACGGAGACGTCCCCCTCGGGGGTGATCGCGACCGGTCCGGTGCCCGGCGCCATGGCCTGGAACGCCGCGCAGGCCGGGATGTCGGCGTACGTCGCCACGGCGAGCGCGACTCCGACGACGTACTCGACGAGGTCGATCCACGACTGCGGCGGGAACTGTGTGGTTGTCCCGTAGTTGCAGTCCACCGTCGTCGGCGTGGGGTCGCTCGTGTAGTCGACGGTCGTGCAGACCCCGACGACGTCGGTGATCTCGGCGTGGTACTCGACCGGGCTCGCGAAGGTGACGAGCGTGGTGCCGGAGCCGGACACGCGCGCCGCCGGGACGCCGTCGATCCGGATCTCGCACGTCACGGTCGCACCGACGGCGTTGTTGTGCGTCGGCGAGGCGACGAGGATCGCCGCGTCGAGGACACCCACCCAGCGGTCGTCGTCCGCCGGGTTGACTGTCGACAGGCCGCACTCGCGGTACGACCACGACTCTCCGGTCGCCGATGCGGGCGTCGCGCCGAACGCGCACAGCCCGAGTGCCAGTCCTACGGTGACGATCCGCCCGCGCATGCACATGCAGGTAAGTAGCGGGACGAGCGGTGGTTGGTTACGCGACTGGCGGAAAGTCGTCAGGCCTTCGGGTGTACGGCGCGGCGGGCCTTGTTGCCGCCTGCGGCCTTGGCGTCGTACAGCGCCGCGTCCGCCAGCGCCATGAGGTCCGCGGCCACCGCGGTCTCGCCGGAGAGGCCCGCGACGCCGGCCGAGAACGTCACCCGCCGGTTGCGCGGCACCGACCGGGCGGGATGCGTCAGCCAGGCGCGCAGCCGGTCGACCACGTCGAACGCGAGGTTCTCGGCGAGGTCGGCGAACACGACTCCGAACTCGTCGCCACCCCACCGCCCCGCGACGTCGCCCGCGCGCAGGCCGCGGCGCAACGTGTCGGCGACCGCGACGAGCGCGGTGTCGCCCGCGGGATGGCCGAGCGTGTCGTTCAGCCGCTTGAAGCGGTCGAGATCGAGCAGGACGAGCGACACGGTCGCACCGGTACGCCGGGCCCGCGCGGTCTCCAGGTCGAGCGCCTCGGTCAGGCCCCGTCGGTTGAGCAGACCTGTGAGCGGGTCGGTGCGGGCGAGCGCGGCGAGCTCGTCGCGGAGCACCGACTCGCTCTCCGCCGAGAGCTGCCAGACGAGGACGTCCCAGAGCCGGTCGCAGATGCGGTAGGCGTGACCCGCGCCGACGAGCTCCTTGACGAC
>CBQZLL010000153.1:0-7774 GCA_967749945.1 uncultured Frankiaceae bacterium | reverse complement strand
CGCCGTAGAGGCCCGATGCGGTGAGGTCGCTCGCGATCTGGGAGTACGGCGTCTGCGTCGACCCGCCCGGGTAGTACGACGCCGGGTGCGGCAGCCGGTAGAACGAGATGTCCGGGTACAGCGAGCCATCGGAGCGCCCGACGCAGCCGCCCGTGCCGTAGTCGAAGCGGACGGTCCAGCCGAGCGCGGTGCCGCCGACGCCGCCCACGCCGACGCGCTGCTTGTAGAACGCCTCGAGGACCTTCACCCGCGCGAACGCGTCGTCGGCCAGCCGCTGCTGGTCGGGCACGACGTCCGACGGGTACGCGATCACCAGGTGGAACTTCGGCCCGGACTGGGCGACCTCGTGCGCGGTGTCGTCGGCGGCGCCGTACGAGCCACACCAAGCCCCGGCATCGGCCCCGGCCGGCGCGAACGCGCGACCTGACATGTCCCACTGCGTGACGTGGTCGAGCGCGTCCACGTGCGGGTGGGTGAGGGTCGCGCGGGCCGCGGGCGTGACGGCGCCGACGAGCGACGGCACGACGACGGCGGCACAGGCGAGGGCGCGGACGAGCCGGGGATGCGGTAGGAGTCGCATGGGCCGAGACCTTACGGGCTGGCGCGCGCCAAAGCGATAGCGCGGCGCATCGCGGCGCGGCCGCGACGGGGGTCGCGGCCCGCGTCGTACGCGATCGCGAGGCGGTACCACGCGCGCCAGTCCTCCGGCGCGGCCTCGACCGCCGCCTTCGCCGCGTCGAAGTCCGACGGGACGTCGCCGAGCGCGCGCCCCAGGCGCTGCGCCGCAAGGCCGAACCGCACCTCACCCGCGACGAGCACGACGCCGACGACCGCGAGGAGCAGCAGCCCCACCCCGAGCCCGCGGAACGCCACGCGCCCGTCGCGGAGCAACAGCACCGCGCGGTCGCCGACGACGAAGACGTAGTACGCGACCGCCAGCGTCAGCAGCGTCGCAGTCCACCGGGCCTTCACAGCAGCGGGTCGAGGCCCAGCGTCAGCCCGGGCCGCGCGGGCACCGCGCGCACCGCGAGCAGCACTCCCGGCATGAACGACACCCGGTCGGTCGAGTCGTGCCGGATCGTCAGGGTCTCCCCCGCGCTGCCGAGCAGCACCTCTTGATGCGCGACGAGCCCGGCCAGGCGGACCGAGTGCACGGGTACGCCCGCGACGTCCGCGCCGCGGGCACCCGGCAACGCGACCGAGGTCGCGTCGGGCGCCGCGGCGAGCCCGGCCCGCGCGGCGGCGATCCGGGCCGCCGTCGCGCGCGCGGTGCCCGACGGCGCGTCGGCCTTGCCGGGGTGGTGCAGCTCGACGATCTCCACGGAGTCGAAGTACGCGGCGGCCTCCTCGGCGAACCGCATCATGAGCACCGCACCGAGCCCGAAGTTCGGCGCGACGACGACGCCGACGCTCGGCGCGTCGGCGAGCCAGCCGCGGACCGTGTCCAGCCGTCCGGCGTCGAAGCCGGTCGTGCCGACGACGACGTGGACTCCGCGCTCGATACAGCCACGAATGTTGTCCATGACGACGTCGGGGTGCGTGAAGTCCACGACGACCTCGGCGTCGGCAGCGTCGACCAGCGAGAGGTCGTCGGCGGCACGCACCGCCTCGCAGACGACGGTACCCATCCGGCCGCCAGCCCCGAGGACACCGACCTTCACGCGACGGCCGAGGAGAAGTCGACGTCGTCGAACGGTCCGATGACCGCGAGCCCGAGCCGCCCGTCCGCGAGCACCTCGGAGGCGACTTCGCGGATGTCGTCGGCCGTCACCGCGTCGATCCGGGCGATGACCTCGTCGACGGTGAGCTGCTCGCCGTAGACGAGCTCGCCCTTGCCGAGCCGGCTCATCCGCGAGCTGGTGTCCTCCATGCCGAGGACGAGCGAGCCCTTGAGCTGGCCCTTGCCGCGGGCGATCTCCTCGGCGGTGATGCCGCTCTTCGCGACGGCGTCGACCTCCTCGCGGCACAGCGCCAGCACCTCGTCGACGCGCGCGGGGGCGCACCCGGCGTAGACACCGAAGAGGCCGGTGTCGGCGTACTGCGAGTGGTAGCTGTAGACGCTGTAGGCCAGGCCGCGGCGCTCGCGGACCTCCTGGAACAGCCGCGACGACATGCCGCCGCCGAGCGCGTTGTTGAGGATGCCGAGCGCGAACCGCCGCTCGTCGGACCGGGGCAGGCCGCCCGTGCCGAGCACGAGGTTGGCCTGCTCGGTCGGCCGGCGCGTGACGTGCACGCCGCCGACGACGGACGGCCCGCGCCCGGTCATCAGCCGCGGCGTGGCGGGCTCGTCGGTGTTGTCGAGCAGCCCCGCGTCGCCGAACGCCTTGCGCACCAGGCGTACGACGCGGTTGTGGTCGATGTTGCCGGCCACCGCGACGACGATCTGCGACGCGCGGTAGCGGCGGCGGTAGTAGCCGTTGACCGAGGTCCGCGACACCGCCGAGATGGAGTCGACGGTGCCGAGGACAGGCCGCCCCAGCGGATGGTCGCCGAAGATCGCCTGGGCGAAAGCGTCGTGGACGATGTCGTCCGGCGCGTCGTCGTGCATGGCGATCTCTTCGAGGATGACGCCGCGCTCGCTCTCGAAGTCGTCGGTCGTGATGAGCGACGACGTCACCATGTCGGACACCACGTCGACCGCGAGCGGCAGGTCGGTGTCGAGCACCCGCGCGTAGAAGCACGTGTACTCCTTGGCGGTGAACGCGTTCATCTCCCCGCCGACCGCGTCCATGACCGCCGCGATCTGCAGTGCGTTGCGCCGTCTGGTGCCCTTGAACAGCAGGTGTTCGAGGAAGTGCGACGACCCCGCGAGGCCCGGCGTCTCGTCCCGCGAGCCGACTCCGACCCAGATGCCGAACGCCACGGAACGGACGGTCGGCATGGACTCGGTGACGACGCGCAGGCCGCCGGGCAGGACGGTACGGCGGATCTCCGTCCCGTCCGGCGCCCGGCGGACCAGCGTGCGTGCCACGTACTACTCGGCCGGAGTCCCGGAAGCCGCCGCCGCGGCGTCGGCCTTCGGTGCCGAGTCGTCGACGAGGCCCAGCGAGATCTTGCCGCGCTGGTCGACCTCGAGGATCTCGACCTGGAGCTTGTCGCCGACGTTGACCGCGTCCTCGACCTTGGCCAGGCGCTTGCCCTTGCCCAGCTTCGAGATGTGGATGAGGCCGTCCTTGCCGGGCAGCAGCGAGACGAACGCGCCGAACGCCGTCGTCTTGACCACCGTACCGAGGAACCGTTCGCCCACCTGCGGCATGGTCGGCGAGACGATCTGCCGGATCGCGGCGAGCGCGGCCTCGGCCTTGAGACCGTCGGTCGCGCCGATGTAGATCGTGCCGTCGTCCTCGATCGTCAGCTCGGCACCGGTGTCGGCCTGGATCTGGTTGATGACCTTGCCCTTGGGCCCGATCACCTCGCCGATCTTGTCGACCGGGATCTTCTCGGTGATGATCCGCGGCGCGTACGGGCTCATCTCGGCCGGGCCGTCGATGGCTTCGTTCATCACCTCGAGGATGGCCAGCCGCGCCTCGCGCGCCTGCTGCAGCGCGCCGCCGAGCACCGACGCCGGGATGCCGTCGAGCTTGGTGTCGAGCTGGAGCGCGGTGACGTACTCCTTGGTGCCGGCGACCTTGAAGTCCATGTCGCCGTACGCGTCCTCGGCACCGAGGATGTCGGTGAGGACGCCGTACTCGCCGTTCTCGTAGACGAGACCCATCGCGATGCCGGCGACCGGCGCCTTGAGCGGGACACCCGCCGCGAGCAGCGACAGCGTCGACGCGCAGACCGAGCCCATCGACGTGGAACCGTTGGAGCCCAGTGCCTCCGAGACCGTTCGGATGGCGTACGGGAACTCTTCCTTGGTCGGCAGCACCGGCAGCAACGCGCGCTCGGCGAGCGCGCCGTGGCCGATCTCGCGGCGCTTGGGCGAGCCCATGCGGCCCGTCTCGCCGGTGGAGTACGGCGGGAAGTTGTAGTGGTGCATGTAGCGCTTGCGGTTCTCCGGCGAGAGCGTGTCGATCATCTGCTCCATCCGGAGCATCGCCAGCGTGGCGACGTTCAGGATCTGCGTCTCGCCGCGCTCGAACAGCCCGGAGCCGTGCACCCGCGGCAGCACGTCCACGTCGGCGTGCAGCGCCCGGATGTCGGTGAGCCCGCGGCCGTCGATGCGGACCTTCTCGTCGACGATGCGCCGCCGGACGAGGGTCTTGGTCAACGACCGGTAGGCCGCGCTGATCTCCTTCTCGCGGCCCTCGAACTCGGTCGCGAGCTTCTCCTTGGCGAGGTCCTTGATCCGGTCCAGCTCGGCCTCGCGCTCCTGCTTTCCGGCGATCGTGAGCGCGGAGGACAGCTCCGCCTCGACGGCGCTGCGGACGGCGGCGAGGACGTCGTCGCCGTACTCCGCGAAGACCGGGTACTCGGCCGTCGGGCTGGCCGCGAGCCGGGCCAGCTCGGTCTGCGCCTCGCAGCACGCCTTGATGGCACCCTTGGCGAACTCGAGACCCTCGGCGACGACCTCCTCGGTCGGCTTCGGGGCGCCGTCCAGGACGAGCCGGACCGTGGCGGTCGTGGCCTCGGCCTCGACCATCATGATCGCGACGTCACCGTCGGGCAGCAGGCGACCGGCGACGACCATGTCGAACGTCGCGCGCTCCCCTTCCTCCCAGGTCGGGAACGCGACCCAGCGGCCGTCGACGTGGCTGACCCGGGTGGCGCCCACCGGACCGGTGAACGGCAGCCCGGCGAGCAGCGTCGAGGCGGCGGCGGCGTTGATGGCGACGACGTCGTACGGGTTGGCGTCGTCGATCGCGAGGATGGTCATGACGACATGGACCTCGTTGCGGAAGCCCTTGGGGAAGCAGGGCCGCAACGGGCGGTCGGTGAGGCGACAGGTCAGCGTGGCGTCCTCGGACGCCTTGCCCTCGCGGCGGAAGAAGCCGCCGGGGATCTTGCCGGCCGCGTACATCCTCTCCTCGACGTCGACAGTGAGCGTGAAGAAGTCGACCTGCTCGCGGGGCGCTTTCGCGGCCGTCGTCGCGGACAGCACGACGGTGTCGCCGAGCTGGGCGGTGACGGAGCCGCCGGCCTGGCGGGCCAGCCGGCCGGTCGAGAACGTCAGGGTGCGGTCGCCGACGACCGCAGTGGTGCTGTGTGGCTGGAGTGACGCCACGTACTCCTCCTGTGTGCGAGGAGCCGGACGTCGAATCGGCGGCCGGTCTTCAGTCGAAGCGCCCGGGACGGTCTGCGTCCCGGACCCCACCACCGAGGACCGGTCTCCTGTCGCACGAGGCGTCGGCCCGGCTCGGGTGGCGCCGCCGCCCGAGGTCCGGGCAGCGGCGTTCGGTACTAGGGCATGTCTCTCAGGTCGGGGCCGTCGCGAGCGGCGTCCAGGGCGGCCGATCGCAAGGCGGAGGAGGAGCCGATAGCGGCGCTATCGGCGACAACGACAACGCGGCGAGCGGTCGTGCTGGGCGTCGCGCAGCAGGCCACGGACATGGGAGACATGCCCTAGCGCCGCAGCCCGAGACGCTCGATGAGCGCGCGGTAACGGCTGATGTCGGTCTTGGCGAGGTACTGGAGCAACCGGCGGCGGCGCCCGACGAGCAGCAGCAGGCCGCGACGGCTGTGGTGGTCGTGCTTGTGCATCTTGAGGTGCTCCGTGAGGTCGCTGATGCGGCGGGTCAGCATCGCGACCTGGACCTCGGGTGAGCCGGTGTCGCGCTCGACGGTGGCGTACTCGGACATGATCTGCTGCTTGACGTCGCTGGCGAGCGGCACGGGGCTCCTCGATGTGCTTCGGCGTTGTCCCGAGGTCGTGGTCACCCGGGCAGTCTTCAACGCGCCAGGCGGTCGCCTGACTGGAGCACAGAGTAACAGACGGCGCGATCAGGCCGTTCGGTCGGTCTGGAACAGGTACTCGAGGTAGCGGAGCAGCTCCGAGCCGTCGAACGGCTTGGCCAGGAAGTAGTCCACGCCCTCGGTCCACGCCTGCCACGCCTGGTCGTCGCCGGCGGCGGCCGTGAGCATCACGACGGGCAGCAGCGAGCGCGCACCGCCGCGGATCCGGTGCAGGACCGCGTGGCCGTCCATGCCCGGCATCATCACGTCGAGGACGACGCAGTCGGGCGCGGTCGTCTCGACCGCGCGCAGCGCCGCGAACCCGTCGTCCGCGACGTCGACGCGATAGCCCTCGGTCTCCAGGACCGTTCGCACCATCTGGCGTACGTCCGCATCGTCGTCAACGACGAGGATCCGCCGAGCCCCCGTGCTCATAGCAGCCTCCTGCAGGTAATCCCGTACCCACGTCATCGGGAGGGTCAGGGCGACGGAGGAGACGCCAGACGGGGGAACATCCGGTGGGACGTTGGTCCTACAGGCGCAGCAGTTCGCGGGTCTTCTCGACGTCGCGTCCGATTTGCGCGACGAGCGCCTCGACCGAGTCGAACGCCATCGTGTCCGCCGCGCGGAGCGCCTCGACGAAGTCCAGGGCGACCTCGTCGCCGTAGAGATCGCCGGAGAAGTCGAGGACGTACGCCTCGACCCGGCGCTCCCGCCCGGCGAACGTCGGGTTGGTGCCGATCGACACCGCCGCGGGCAGCCGCTCCTTGCCGACGACGAGCCACCCGGCGTAGACGCCGTCGGCGGGGACGGCCGCATGCGGCGCGGTGCGGAGGTTCGCGGTCGGGTAGCCGAGGGTGCGGCCGCGCCCGTCGCCACGGACGACGACGCCTTCGACCCGGTGCGGGCGGCCGAGCGCCCGGGCCGCGGCGGCGACGTCGCCGGCGTCGACGCAGGCGCGGACGTACGTCGAGGAGATCGTCGTCTCGCCATCACGGACGAGCGGCACGCCGGCCGCGGCGAAGCCGAACAGCTCCCCGACCCGGGCCAGCTCGGCGACGTCACCAGCCGCGCGGTGGCCGAAGCGGAAGTTCTCGCCGACGACGACCGCGACCGCGTGGAGGTGCTCGACGAGGACGAGGTGGGCGAACTCCGCGGGCGTGAGCCGGCTGAACTCCAGCGTGAACTCGAGCACGCACAGCACGTCCGCGCCGATCGCCTCGATGAGCTCCGCCTTGTGGTTCGGGCTGGTGAGCACGGACGGGTGCGATCCGGGCCGGACGACCTCGGACGGGTGCGGGTCGAAGGTGAGCACGACGCTCGGGACGTTCGCCGCGTGGGCGCGCGCGACCGCCTCGCCGATGATCGCCTGGTGGCCGCGGTGGACGCCGTCGAAGACCCCGATCGTGACGACCGACCGCCGCCACCCGGGGGGCGCCGCGTCGATCCCGCGCCACCGCTGCATAGGGGGACTGTACGTGGAGCGGCGGCGGCGGCGTGGGCGTCGGCGGCGGGCCGCACCGAGCGGTCCCCCCTCAGGACCGCCCCGTGCGGAGCCCGGGCGCAGGGCCCACCCCCCACCCGGGGTGGGCGGCGGGGCTCCGCCCCGAAATGCCCCCCGGGGACCAAAAGAGGAGTAGCCGTGGGCCCCACTCCGTCGCGTATAGGGTACCGCGGGTATGGGACCCGCGTGTCGGTGCCACCTTCAGGAAGGATCGGGCGAGGATGTGGATTCAGACGTGAAATCAGACTGAATCGCGCCAAGCTGCGGTTGGCTGCGAGTAGAATCCTCGCGACGCTGGAACCGATAAAACCGATGATTGCACGGGTTGCATCGCCACGGAAAGTGTCCGAGTAGTCTCCACAGGAAATCCCGCCAGCCCCGACGGAAATCGCGGAAGCAACGTCTTGATGAACAACGGGGGCACTACACTCCCCC
>CBQZLL010000152.1:0-7776 GCA_967749945.1 uncultured Frankiaceae bacterium | reverse complement strand
CGTGCCCGTCGAGGACCCAGTGCGAGCTCGGGGTCCACCCCTCGTGCGGGCCGTCGACGACGGCGGGTCGCGGCGGCGCGCCGAACGCGGGCGCCGGCATCCCGACGACCACGACGCTGAAGACGGACATGGCCAGCAGAGAGCGGACGTGCACTGGGATTCCCCCCACTGGACGGCCCTCCGGCGGTAGCGCCGGACCGGGCCGATGCGACGCGTAATTCGATCGCTACGCAGCGACACCGACAACCGTCAGTTGGGACCTAATACCCTAGTCATGCCGGGCCATCTGCCCTGCCCGCCGGCGGCGTGGACGCCGCTACGCGGGGGCGCGGTACAGCAGCCACGCGTCGCGCATGCGCTGCGTCTGACCGGCCGTGAACTGCGTGTAGCACTGGTCGTACGAGTAGTCCATGTAGTTGTGGATCGGGTCGTCGCCGGGCGCCGGGCAGGTGTTCTTGCCGACCGGGCAGCCGGAGGTCGGGGTCTTCTCGCTCGGCGTGTCGTCGACGAAGTCGCCCTTGGCGTTGCAGCCGCCGTAGAACGTGTGCTCCAGGTCGAGCCAGTGCCCGACCTCGTGGGTCGCGGTCTCACCCTGGTCGTAGCGACCGGCGTACGTCCCGGACGTGCCGCGCATGGACTCCCAGTCGATGACGACACCGTCGAGATGGAGCTGCCCCGGCTTGGTCACGATGTCCGGCAGGTAGGCCCAGCCGAGGTACGGACCCGCGGTCGTCGAGTAGTAGTTGAGCGCGTCGGTGCCGCCCTGGCGAAGGGTCGTCTTCATCGAGTGCTCGTCCGTGCCCCCCGGGCCTGCGTTGAACCAGGCCGCGTTGTCCGTGCGCGTGACGCCGGCAAGGGTGAAGGAGAAGCCGGTCCTGGCGCCGCCCTCGGCGCCGGCGAACGTCTTGTTGAGCACGCTGATCTGGTCGGCGATCTGCCGGTCCGTGACATCGCCGACGGACCCCGCGGTGACGACGTGGAAGTACACGGGTACGGATGCCGTGAACGTCGACCCGGCCTGGCCCTTCGCCGAGCCGGGCAGGTCGCGCGAGGTCTGCCCGAGCCCCGGCTCGCGCGCCTGGCCGCCGCGACCGGCGAACCCGGTCGCGGTTGCCGCGGCCGGAGCGCAGAGGGCGAGGCTCGCACCCGCCACCGGTCCGGCCGTGAACGTCAGGCTCGACATGGCGACGGCGACTCGCAGCACGCGGTGGGCTGTCATGACCGCGACGATAAGTGCAATTGTCCGTGCGCGCTACGGCGACTACTCGTCCGGGGATCGTGCGATGTCCGCGTACTCCGTCAGCGCACAGTAGCCGGCGCGGATCGTGTCGCCGTCGTCCTGACCGTCGTAGTCGAGTCCGGCAGGGCGTCCATTTACCAACTCGGCTGAACGGCCGGTGCCACGAGTTGTCCGTCGTGATGCACACGGCCTCGGACACGTCGGGAACTGGCCGGCCGTGATGTCGACGGTCACGTCGTCGCGTTCGAGCCAGGCATGCGAGATCTGACGCCTCCCGCGACGGCAGCCCGGCGGACCTGCGCGCGCTGTCGCAGGCGCTCGCGACGACGCCGTGCGGTCCGCTGTACAGATCTGCGAGTCGGGTGACGCATTCGCTCGCCTTCACCCCGACACCCCGCCTCGACGACCAGGACGCGGCATGATCAGTCGCACCCGCCGTCAACCGAACCCGCAGCAGACCCCACCTCCAGCAGTTGGCCAGCAGTTACGTAACTGCTGAACGGACTGGAAGAGGCTCCACTCGACGAACGCACCGGCAGACGAACGACTAGGGCCTCTGACCTGTTTTCGCAGGTCAGAGGCCCTCTAACCGGGTCTCAGCGGTCCTGGCAAGTGGGGTGAGCGACGGGGCTCGAACCCGCGACAACCGGGACCACAACCCGGTGCTCTACCAGCTGAGCTACGCCCACCATGTGCAGGCCGCAGTGTACGGGGCACGCGGCGGGCGCCGCGAACCCGATCGCGGCCGTTAGTTGAAGATCACCGTCTCGGTGTTCGACGCGATCGCGGTCGTCCGCGGGTACGTCGACTTGACCGTCACCCAGCAGTAGCCGCTGCCCACGCCCTGCGGCAGGATGTCGCTCCCGGTACCGGAGCCGTCGAGGGTCACGGTGACCGACGTCGGGCCGTTGAAGCCGCCACAGGTCAGGGTCGCAGTCGCGCGGCCAGTCAGAACGGTGAGGGTGAGCTCGCGCGCGGGCTGGCCGCCCGCGATGCTGCGCTCGCCGAGCGTGTCGCAGCCGTTCGTGACGCCGGCCTCGGCGACGACGACCGCGGTGGCGCAGTTCTCCGGTGGCGTCGGCTGGCCGCCCGAGGCGTGGGCGGGTATGGCGAGCGCGCCGGCGGCGAGAGCGGCGAGGGCGAGGGTCGATCGCATGGCTGGGTCCTTGTCGCGAGGGGAACGAAACGGACAAATCAGACGCAGCCACCGTAGAGCCCGCCGCCGGGCGACGGCAAGACCCAGCGCTACCCGGCCGGGGGCGCCTCCGGCGCGGGCGGCTGGAAGATCGCGGTCCGGTAGTACCGCAGCTCGTCGACCGACTCGAGGATGTCGGCGAGCGCCCGATGCCCGCCCGCCTTCATCGGCGCGCTGTAGTACGCCTTCGGGTACCAGCGGCGGGCCAGCTCCTTGATCGACGACACGTCGATCATCCGGTAGTGCAGCCACTCGTCGAGCGAGGGCAGGTGGCGACTCAGGAACGTCCGGTCGGTCGCGATGGAGTTGCCGCACAGCGGCACGGTCCGCGGCTCGGGCACGTGCTCCTTGACCAGCGCGAGGACGGTCGCCTCGGCGTCGGCGAGTGACGTCGTCGACGCGAGCACCGCGTCGGTGAGCCCGGACCGCGCGTGCATGTCATGGACGACCTCGATCATCCCGGCGAGCGCCTCGGGCGGCTGGTGCACGACGATGTCGATGCCCGGCGCGACGGGGTTGAGCTGCGAGTCGGTGACGAGGGCCGCGATCTCCAGGACGACGTCGTGTTCGGCGTCGAGCCCGGTCATCTCCAGGTCCATCCACACGAGCCGGTCGATCATGGGCGCAACCCTATGCCGGGAGGTCGTAACACCCGGTTCACCTGGCTGACTCGGCGCGGAAACGAGGTGTGGCTAGCGTCGAGAACGTGCCGCTGACGCCTCGCGAACGCGCGGTCCTGCGGGTGCTGGAACACGCCCGCGGTGCCGTCGTCTCGCGTGTCGCGCTCGCCGTCGGCGCGGGTCTCGGCGATCTGTCCGAACGCCGCGTCGACGCGCTGGTCGTCGGACTCCGCCGCGAGCTCGGCGCCGACGCCGTCGTCACCGTCCGCGGGCGCGGCTGGCGGCTCGCGCGACGGGACGAACACCGTGCCTGACGCCAACACCGTTCTTCTGCACGTCCTCGTCGTCCTCGTCTGCGCCAAGGTCGCGGCGGAGGTCTCCGAACGCATCCGCGTCCCCGCCGTCGCGGGCGAGATTGTCGCGGGGCTGCTCATCGGCCCGTCGGTGCTCGGCCTGGTCGGCGGCGACGACGTCCTGCGCATCCTCGGCGAGCTCGGCGTCCTGCTGCTCCTGCTCGACGTCGGCCTGCAGATGGACCTCCGCGAGCTCGCCGCTGTCGGGAGGTCGTCGTTCGCCGTGGCGGTCATCGGTGTCGTCGTGCCGTTCGCGGCGGGCTTCGCCGTCGCGAACGCCCTGGGCCTCGACGGCCACACGCCGTTGTTCCTCGGCGCCGCGTTGACCGCGACGAGTGTCGGTGTCACCGCGCGGGTCTTCGCCGACCTGCGCGCGCTCGCGACGGTCGAGGCGCGCACGGTCCTTGGTGCGGCGGTCGCCGACGACGTTCTCGGTCTCGTCGTCCTCGCCGTCGTCGTACGCCTCGTCGACGCGGGGCACGTCGACGCGCTCGGCGTCGCGGGCATCGCGGGGCTCGCGGTCGCGTTCCTCGTCGTCGCGACGGGCGTCGGTCAACGTGTGGTGCCGCTGGTCATGCATGCGGTCCGCGGCCGCGCCCGTGCCGCGGGGACGGTGCTCGCGCTGACGCTCGCGGTGGCGCTGTCGTTCGCCGAGGTGGCGCGGCTCGCGGGGCTCGCGCCGATCGTCGGAGCGTTCGTCGCCGGCATCTGTCTCGCCGGGACCGACGACGCGGACGAGCTACGCCGCGACCTGCTGCCGCTCGGGCACGTGTTCATCCCCGTGTTCTTCCTGCAGATCGGGATCGACGCCGACGTCGGCGCGTTCGCGCACCCGCGCGTCGTGGGGCTCGCGGCGGCGCTGTTCGCGGTCGCGGTGCTCGGCAAGCTCGCGTCGTCGGCGGGACTCTTCGGGTCGCGCGCGGACCGGCTGCTCGTCGGTGTCGGGATGATCCCGCGCGGCGAGGTCGGCCTGATCTTCGCGGCGGTCGGCCTGCGGTCCGGCGTGCTCGACCGCGACACGTACGGCGCGCTCCTCCTCGTCGTGCTCCTCTCGACGCTCGTCGCTCCACCGCTGTTGCGCTGGCGGCTGCTGCGCGTGCAACGCGGTCGCAGCGCGGTCGCCGCGTCGACCGGACCGCCACCGCCCGGCGGCTGGCTCGGCGTCGACGACGGCACCGTCGACCTCGCCGCCGTCCCCGCCTCGGCCCGGTTGCTCGTCGTCGCGCTCGATGCGGCGCTGCTCGTCGCGACGCACCGGCCTGGCGAACGGCTGCTCGACTGGCTCGACGCCCACCGCGACGAACGCGCGCAGTGGTCGCCGCAGGCGACCGAGGCGTTCCTCCGCCTGCTCACGCATGGCAACGCGCGGTCCTGGCGGTTCCTCGAGGCGACCGGCGTGCTCGACCGCGCGTTGCCGGAGCTCGCGTCGACCGTACGGCGTCGCCGTGCCGACCCGAGCGCTCTCGACACGCCGTTGCGCTGGGCCACCGTCGAGCGGTTGCGCGCGCTGCTCGACGGCGGGTCGACGGTCACGGTCGAGCATCCGGCGTGGCTGCTCGCGGCGGGGCTCACGCTCGACTGCGCGGCCGGCGCGGAGACGCCGCCCGTCGCGGTCGCACGGCGTCTGGTGCAACGACTCGACCTCGGGGCCAAGGCCGAGATCGAGGTCGCCTTGCTCGTCGGCGAGAGCGGCGCGATGCGCGCCGCCGCGGCGCGGACCGACGCGCTGACGGAGCGCGTCGTCGTCCCGCTCGCGGAGCACCTCGGCGACCGCGAGCGCGCGGCCGCCCTCTACCTGCTCTCGCTCGCGCTCGGGCCACTCGACGACGTCGACCGGATCCGGCTCCGCGCTCTCTACGACTTGATCGACGCGGTGCTCCGCGACAGCGCGGGCGCGAGCGCACGCAACGCGGTCGAGGCACGGCGCGCGGCCGCGGCGCGCGTCGTACCGGCCGGGTCGCCCGCAGCGCGGCGGATCGCCGACGCGCCGCGCGACTACCTGCTCGACTCCGACCCCGAGCACGTCGCTGCCGACGCGCGACTGCTTGCCGCGACGCCGCGCGGCGAGGTCGCCGTCGCGGCGGACGGCTCGCGCGTCGCGGTCGTCGCGGACGACCGGCCTGGTGTCTTCGCCCACGTCGCGGGCGCGCTCGCGTCGCTCGATCTCGACGTGCGCGAGGCCGACGCCGCGGTGTGGCCCGACGGCGCCGCGTTGCTCGTCTTCACGGTGAACGAGCCCGTCGACGAATCCGAGCTCACGCGAGGGCTGGGTGCGGGAACCGTTGCGCCCCAACGCGTTGTACCCGACGCCGAGGTCGGGTTCGACGACGCCGCGTCGCCCTGGTACACGCTCGTCACGCTCTCCGCTCCCGACGCGCCGGGCTTGCTCGCGGCCGTCGGCGCGGCGTTCGCCGGCGCGGGCGTCAACGTCCACCGCGCGCGGGTGACGACGTCCGGCGGTACGGCGCACGACCTCTTCGAGGTCACGGACGCGACCGGTCGCAAGCTGTCGGGGGCACAACGCGCCGCGTTCGCCGAGACGTTGCGCACTGGACGCGTGCCGCGTCGACGCCGTCCGCACCAATTTGGAACGCGCCGGAAACATTCGGGTCATCGCCGGGAAACAGCCGCTCCGTAACGTCGTCGCACGAGGGCGGTACCGACGAGAAGGAGACCCCGTGCGACTTCGATGGCAGGCCGCGACGACGGCGGCGGCGGTGGTGGCGTTCACGGTTCTCGGCAGCGGCGCGGCCTGGGCCGACCCGGGTACCGGCGGTGGTGTACCGGCCACGACGGACGGCGCGCTGACCCACGGCGAGATCTCCCTGAACCTGCTCTGGATCGTCGTCGGCGCGGTGCTGGTCATCTTCATGCAGGCGGGTTTCGCGCTGGTGGAGACGGGCTTCTGCCGCGCCAAGCATGCCGCCCACGTCGTCACCACGAACTTCGCCATCTTCGGCCTCGGCTTCGTCGCGTTCATGGCCGTCGGGTACTCGTTCATGTTCGGCGGGTTCTCGTTCCCCGGCGTCTTCGGCTACGACCAGCCCATCGGCGGCGCCCTCATCGGATCGGGGGACTGGACGTTCCTCTGGAAGGGCGGCTGGTTCCTCTCCGGCAAGGGCTACGACGTCTCCGTGCTCGCGTTCTTCCTCTACATGGTCGCGTTCATGGACACGACGGCGACCATCCCGACCGGCGCGATGGCCGAACGCTGGAAGTTCAAGAGCTTCGTCGTGTGGGGCCTGTTCTGCGGCTCGATCTTCTACCCGCTGTTCGGTGCGTGGACGTGGGGCGGTGGCTGGCTCGCGAAGACGTGGCACTCGATGTCGCTCGGCCACGGCTACGTCGACTTCGCGGGCTCCGGTGTCGTGCACGCGATGGGCGGTGCGGCGGCGCTCGCGGGCGCGGTCGTGCTCGGCGCGCGGCTGGGGAAGTACGGCAAGGACGGCTCGGTCCGTACGTTGCCGGCGCACCACATCCCGATGGCGATGCTCGGGACGTTCATCCTGCTGTTCGGGTGGTTCGGGTTCAACGCGGCGTCGACGTTCGCGGCCACCGACAACCGCTTCGCGGTCGTCGCGGCGAACACGGCGATCGCCGGTGCGTTCGGCGCGACCATCGCGCTGATGTGGGTGTGGAAGCGCATCGGCAAGCCCGACCCGGGCATGGCGGCGAACGGCATGCTCGCGGGCCTCGTCGCGATCACCGCGCCGTGCGCGTTCGTCCAGCCGTGGGCCGCCGCGCTCATCGGCTCGGTCGCCGGCGTTCTCGTCATCGAGTCGATCTGGTTCGTCGAGCGGAGGCTGAGGATCGACGACCCGGTGGGCGCGATCTCGGTGCACGGTGTCAACGGTCTGTTCGGCGTGCTCTGCGTCGGGCTGTTCGCCGACGGGTCGTACGGCGCGGGCTGGAACGGCAAGGGCTTCGACGCCGCCGGCAAGCTGGTCGAGACCACGGGCGTCAAGGGCCTGTTCTACGGCGACGCCGGACAGTTGGGCGCGCAAGCGCTTGGCGCGGTCGTCATCGCGGTGGGGTTCACCTCGCTCGCGTTCGCCTTCTTCAAGCTCCAGGACAAGCTCACCAAGGGCGGCATCAGGCCGACGGCCGCGGTCGAGGACGAAGGTCTCGACCTGCCCGAGATGGGTGTCCTGGCATACCCCGAGTTCATCCCCGAGTCGATGCTCGTTGACTTGACCTCGGATACCAGCCCAGCATCGATGACGGCGGGGTAGCGCAGGCCCCGTACGCCGGCACCGGTCGTTCCGTAGGGGCGGCCGGTCTCGGCGCGTTAGGGCGTGTCTCCCAATCCGTCAATCTGCTGCGCGACACCCAGCACGGCACCTCGCGGCGTTGTCGTCGGCGTCGATA
>CBQZLL010000151.1:0-7781 GCA_967749945.1 uncultured Frankiaceae bacterium | reverse complement strand
ACGACCGGACGGTCGCCAAGGCGCGCGCCACGAAGGACCGCGAGGCGTACACCGAGGCCGTCGTCCTCTACGGCGACGGGCTGCTGCCCGAGGACCGCTACGAGTCGTGGGCGGCCGAACGCCACGACGTGCTGCGCACGGAGTTCGGTGCGGTCCTCGACGAGCTGGCCGCGCTGCTCGAAGCGGACGGCGCGCTCGACGACGCGATCCACGTCATGCGCCGGCTCGTCGCGATGGACCCACTCCGCGAGGACTTCCACCTCCGCCTGATCCGGTTGCACGCACTGGCGGGACAGCGACCCGAGGCGATGAAGCAGTACGAGCACCTGCGCGACGTCCTCGCGACCGAGCTCGGCGTGGAGCCGAGCCCGGCGGCGCAACGGCTGTACGAGGAGGTCCGGTCGCGGCAGGCGGCCGAGCCCGACCTCACCGCCGACCTCTGGGAACGCGTCGGAGAGCTGCGCGTCCTCGCCGGCGACACGAACGGCGCGGTCAAGGGCTTCGAGGCGGCGATCGCCCTCGCCGAACCGGCGAGCACCGCGAGGCTGCATCGCAAGGCCGCGCAGGCGGTGCTCATGCAGCACGACGCCGACCGCGCCGAGCCGTACCTGACGACGGCGGAAGGACTCGCGACCGATGCCGCCGAGCGCGCGCGGCTGGTCTGCCTGCGCGCCAACCAGGCGTGGGAACGCGGCGACTTCGATACGGCGTACCGGTACGCCGAGGAGGGCCGCGCGCTCGCCGCGACGACGGACGACGACGACGCCGTCGCGGCCGCGCACGAGACGCTCGCGATCGTGTCCCACCTGCGCGGCGACTGGCGGGCCGGGCTCGAGACCGAGCTCGAACGGCTCGCCGAGGGCGGCGACAAGGTGATCGCGCGGGTGTTCGACATCCACCACTGCATCGGCGAGTACCACCTTTACGGCGACGGCCTCGCCGACGACGTCGAGGACTACGCGCGCCGCGCCCTCGCCGTCGCCGAGAAGGCGGAAGCCGTTCGGGCGCAAGCCTTCGCGTGGTGCCTGCTCGGCGAGGCGCTGCTGCTGCGCGCCCGCTGGGACGAGGCGGCGGGCTGCCTGCAACGGAGCTGCGACCTGCACGGAACGCTCGGCTCGACGTCCGGCGGCCTGCCGTGGCAGCGGCTGGCCGAGCTCGCGATCTGCCGGGGCGCGCCGAAGGAGGCCGGTACGCCGCTGCGGAATGCCGCCGCGATCGCGACCGTGTCGCCGATGGCCCGCCACATCTGGGGACGTATCCACGCGACCGCGACGCTCGGCCACCTGGAGCTAGGGGACCCCGAGGCCGCGACGCGGTCGGTCTACGCGGCCGCCGCCGCGGCGGCCCGCTACGGCGACTGCCCGACGTGCAGTGCGCTGCTCAACACGCTCGCCGCGGAGGCGTTCGCCGCGATCGGCGACGCGACGACCGCGGCGGAGTACGCGGCGGCGGCGACGCGGGTCGCGATGTCTTTCGACAGTTCGGCGTGGCGCGCGATGGCCGAGTCCGCGGCGGCGAGCGTCGCGAGCGCGAACGGCGACGAATCGGGCGCGCGCGAGCACGCCGTCACGGCGTCGGGCCTCTACGAACGTGCGCACCAGCCGTACTGGGCGCAGCGCGCCTTGCGCGTCTGAGCCGCGGGAACGGCCAGGGAACGCGCCGTGCCTAGGTTTCCGACTGACCCGTTCGACGGTGACAGGAGGAGCCATGAGACTCGGAACGATCGCGCCCGACTTCGAGGCACAGACGACGGAGGGGCCCATCCGCTTTCACGACTGGATCGGCGACTCCTGGGCGGTGCTGTTCTCGCACCCGAAGGACTTCACGCCGGTCTGCACCACGGAGCTGGGCTACCTGGCACGCATCAAGCCGGAGTTCGACCGGCGCGGTGTGAAGATCATCGGCCTGTCGGTCGACCCGGTCGACCGGCACGCGCAGTGGGCCAAGGACATCGAGGAGACGCAGGGCGCGGCGCCGAACTACCCGATCATCGGTGACGCCGACTACCACGTCTCGGCGCTGTACGACATGCTGCCCGCCGACACGACGGGTGACCCGCTCGCGCGCACCCCGGCCGACAACCAGACCGTCCGGAACGTCTTCATCATCGGCCCAGACAAGAAGGTCAAGCTCGTTCTCGTCTACCCGATGACGACGGGCCGCAACTTCGACGAGGTGCTGCGGGTCCTCGACTCGATGCGCCTCACGGCGGAGCACAAGGTCGCGACGCCGGTGAACTGGCAGCCCGGCGAGGACGTCATCATCACCGCCGCGGTGTCCGACGAGGAAGCGGCGCGGACGTTCCCCGGCTACACCACCGTCAAGCCGTACCTGCGCACGACCGCGCAGCCCAAGTGAGCGGAGACATCGCGATGACCGAGACCTACACGACCGGTACGTGGCGCCCGAACGCCGGGCAGGAGGACGCGTTCGTCGCCGCCTGGGCCGAGTTCGCAGCCTGGGCGAGCGGTAAGCCCGGCGTCGGGATGCTCCACCTCGGGCGCGACGCGCAGGACCCGGGGCGGTATGTCAGCTTCGGCGAATGGGAGAGCGCGGACGCGGTGCGCGGGTGGAAGAGCGACCCGGACTTCCGCGAGAACCTCGCGCGCGTCCTCCAGTACGTCGACGAGTTCGACAACACCGAGCTCACCACCGTCGTGGCCGCGGGACGACCGCACACCATCACGATGGCATGAGCGCCGACCAGTCGCGGCCGAACCAGCGGCGGATGCGCGTCGCGCCGAACGCGGCCTTGTCCGCGGCGAGCTCGGCCGACGGCCCGTCGTACCGGCCCACCGGGGACTGCCCGGCGAGGAAGGTCACGTCGACCTTCGCGACGCGGTCGTCGCCGAACTCGACGTAGCAGATGCCCCGGCCGTCGTACGTGGCCGGCGAGGTCGCACCGCGCAGGTACGCGGCGACCGCGTCGGCCACGACGGCGGCCTGTCCTTCGGCGAAGACGCCGGCCTTCGGCGTCCCGACGCTCGTGACGTCGCCGACGGCATACACGCCCGGAAACGCGGTCTCCATGGTCAGCGGGTTCACCGGGATCCAGCCGTCGACGGTCATCCCCGACGCCGCGACGACGTCCGGCACGCTGTGCTTCGGCACGCCGAGGAACAGGTCGTACGGCAGCTCCGTCCCGTCGGCGAACTGCGCGACCCGGCGGTCGGGGTCGAGGCCGCGGATGACACAGTCGGGATACCAGCGGATGCCGCGTTCGGCGAACGCGTCGAGCAACGCGGCGGACGCGTCGGGCGACGGCGGGATGGGCCGGCCGAACGGCATCACGAGCGCGATCTCGGACACGTCACGCAGCCCGCGCGCGACGAGGTGCTCGTGCATGAGCAACGCCGTCTCGCTCGGCGCGGGCGGGCACTTGAAGGGCGACGACGTCACGCCGACGACGACGCGGCCACCGGCGAAGTCCGCGATGACGTCGCGCAGCGCGAACGCGCCGGGGACCGTGTAGAACTCGTGCCCGCCCTCGACCAGACCGGGCGTCGCGTCGGGATGCAGGTCGGCGCCGAGCGCGACGACGAGGACGTCCGCGTCGAACGTCTCGGCGTCGGTGACGACGCGCTTCGCGACCGGGTCGATCGACCGGATCGTGGTCTGCACGAACCGCACGCCGGGCTTGACGATGTCGGCGTACCGGTGCACCACGTTGCTCGCGGGCGTCCGGCCGAACATCACGTCGAGCTTGGAGAAGCCGAAGACGAACTCGGGCTGCTGGTCGACCAGCACGAGGTCGAGCCCGTCGACCGCATCGGCCAGCCGCGCCGTCAGCTCCAGACCACCGAACCCCGCGCCCAGCACGACGACGCTCATGCGCGCGATCGTACGCAGCACCGCCCGGTCAGGGCAGCAGGGCGTCGATCGCGGGCTGCCGGCAGACGATGTTGCCCTTGATGCAGACGCGGACGAGACGTTCCAGCTCGTCCTGGTCCCAGGCGTTGAAGAAGTCGGCGTGCATCGTGTACCAGGGTCCGGACGAGAGCGTCACGCCAGCGCCACCGGCCGCGGCGTACCGGAAGTCGATCTTCAGTTCGGGGATCGGCACCGCGTGCGTCGACGGGCAGACGCGCTCGCCGTTCGCGAAGGTGCCGTACGCCACGTGCGACTTGTGGTCCGCGCTGTCGACGCTCACGCCGTCCCAGCAGTCCGGGAACCGGATCTCGACGAGGACCGGGTCGCCGCCCGGGCAGGTCGGCGGCCCGGCTGGCGATGCTCCGCCGCTCGCACACCCGAACGTCAGAACGCTTGGGTCCTGCGCCGCGGTCGCCCGGGAGTTCCCCGCGATCATCCGGAAGCCCGGCGGGTACGCCCGGGTCGCCGACGCTGTCTTGCCGTTCGCCCGGTAGTAGACGTTGACGTTGAGGAACGGCACCGGCTGGCCGTCCTGGTGGAGCGTGGGCGCCCAGTACGCAGCCGTGTCCTTCGTCCGGTCGCACGTGGTACCGGCCGCGCGCAGGCTCTCGTACGTCGAGAACGCGTCGGTCGTCGTGTTGCCGAGGAAGTCGTGCGAGTGCGACGCGCCCGGTTGGCCGGGGAACACGATCGGGTCGTCGGATACGCGGTGGCTGTACTGGCAGACGGCGATGAACTGTCCGACGTCGAGCGTCGACGCCCGCGCGGGACCAGGAACTCCGAACGACGCGAGCAAGGCGAGCGCCGTCCAGTGCCAGCTCCGGTACGTCTTCATCCGAGACCTCCCTCGCCATGGAGACGCACCGGGGCCGGAAACGGCTCGTCCGGCTGGATCGCGACCCGCCGGACGAGCACCCTGACCGAGGCGAGACGGCGCAGACCGCCTCGAAGCAGGAGTCCTGGTACGCGAACACCAGCTCGTCGCCGTCGTCGGCGGTGAAGAGGTCGACGCCGTACGACGTCGAGGCGCTGTTCTCGTACATGTTCCAGTACGTGCCCACGGTGCCGGTGAGCGCCTCGCCGCAGACCTCGTCGAGGCACGTCACGAACGTCCCGAAGCCCGGGAACGTCACGGTGTCGTACGACACCAGGCAGTGCGCCGCGACGGCCGCGTCGAGGACGGCGACGCCGTCCGCGCCGGCCGCGACGTTGAGCGCACAGGCGGCCCCGGTCGGCGCGTACGTCCCCGCCGACAGGCCGAACTTCACCGTGACCGACGACGCGTGCGCGGGCGTGACGAGAGCGGCCATGGTGGTGACGGCGGCGAGGGCGAGCAGACGAACTCTCATGCGGTTCTCCTCCTAGTGACGGGTGGTGCAGGTCAGCGGCGCGCGGGTGACCGTCGCGGTCGGGCGCGGGATCGGGAACGGCCGCCGGACGACGGCCGGTACGGCCTCCGCGGTCGTGTAGAGGTTGGGACGCAACGAGCCGTTGCTCGCGGGCTGGTAGGCGAACGCGCCGCGGTCCGCGGCGGCGGCCGCGCAGGTCATCTGCAACGCGAGCAGCGCGCCGTACGCCGTCCTCTTCCCCGCAGTGAAGCGGGCCGCGGTCGGGCTCGCGCCGGACGCGACGATGGCCTGGATCGCGAGCGCGGTGGAGTCGCCGTCGGTCGCGCCGCCGGGCAGGTAGCCGAAGCCACCGGCCGCGTTCTGCGCGGTGTCCCACCAGCCGAGCGGGTCGACGCGCGGCGTCCGGTGGAACGCCGCGAGCGCCTGTGCCGCAAGGGATGCGGCGTTCGTGTCGGGCCCGTTCTGGCCGCTGCCGCACGACGTCAGCGCGAGGCCGGCGAGGACGATGCGGGCGGCGTTCTGCCACCCGCCGTCGTCGCACTGCTGCGCGACGAGGTAGTCGAGCGCAGACGTCACCGCTGTCTGCTGGTCAGCCGTGAGCGACTTTGCGGTCGCGACGCCGAGCAGCCCGAGCGCGTGGTTGAACGTGCCGTTGTACAGCGGGTCGGCGAGCAGGCCGGAGTACGGCCCGACCAACGTCCGCGTCGCGAGGATGCGGTCGATGAGGCGGTTGGCCGGTGCGGCGCCGCCGAACGCGTTCGGGTCGCGACCGGCGGCGCTCGCGAGCATCGCGAGCCGGCCGAGCGCACCGGGCCGGTCCTTGTCGTTGACGCGCGCGTACTCGTCGATGTGCTGCGAGAGGTACGTCGCGATCGCCGACACCGTCTTCGGCGCGACACCGGCAGCGGCGAGCGCGAGCCCGACGACGACCGTCGTCCCCGGGTCGCCCTTGCCGTCGAGCGTCTTGACGTAGCCACCGGACGTGACGCGACCGGCGAGCCAGGTCGCGGCCCACCGCGCCTCACGTGGTGGCGCGGGCGCGGCGACGGACGGACGGACGAACGCGACGACGAGCAGCAGCGCGACAGCGAGACGGCAGCGCATGACGTACGACCTCTCCGGACGCGCGAGGCCCGGGAGACGACGAAGCCCTCCGCACGAGCGGAGGGCAACAGACAGGTCATCGACCCGGCTCCTGCCCCGCAGTCCACGACGGTTTCCGTGGGAGCCATGTGCGTGTCGGTGCAGGTGCTCCGGCTCGCCGCGCGATGCGGCCTACGGTTGCGGGACAGCGCCGGACTTGGACCGGCTTCCCCTGCGCGACACGACGTGTTCAGTTGTCGACGGGTGACGGTACTACATCCGTCACGATATGCGGCGATACGCCCGATGTGCGATATACCCGTGTCGCATGAGACTCCTTGCCCTCGCGGCCCTCCTCTGTGTCCTCCCCGCCCCCGCCCATGCGACCGGATGCTTCACGTTCACCGACCCGTCCGGTGACACCGCGATCGACGGCGTCGGTATCGCCGACGACGAGCCCGACCTCGACATCCTCGGCGCCCAGTACCTCACGACGCCGACGTCGATCGGTGCGCGCGTCGAAGTACGGACCCTCGGTCTGACGCCGCTGAAGGCGCCGGGCGACGTGTTCCAGGTGGGCTTCACGCACGCCGGGACGTACGTCGACATCTTCGCCAAGCGCATCGGCGGCACCGTCGTACTCGGCAGTTCGACACCCAGCGGCCTCACCGTGACGGGCACCGTCGACGCCGCGGCCAACTCGGTCACCGTCACCGTGCTGAAGTCCGACATCGAGGCGCTCACCGGCGCAACGCTGACCGGCGCGACGCTCCAGGACCTCAACGCCGGGACATTCGCCGACTACGGCACCTGGGTGCTGTACGACGAGGCGTACCGGCTCAACGGCGGCTACACGGTGGGCAACGCCTGCTAGCGAGGTAGTCGCGTCCTGTTGCGGGTACGTCGGCTCGTGGTGAACCGGCGTCTCGTCAGTGCCGTCGCCGCGTTCGTGCTCCTCGGCGGATGCGGCGGTGGGTCGACCACGCCCGCCGATCCACCGCGCTGAGCGCCCGAGATCACGTATCCCGAGCGCCGCCGCCGCCTTCGGCCTCGCGGTCGACCTGACCACCCGGATCGAGGGCATCGCCGTGCGGATGTCCGGGTCCGTTGCTCGCCGTGGCGATCCGCCGCGCGAAGGTCGCGGCGCGCGTCTGACGGGTCAGTTCGGCAGTGCGGATTCGACCGCGCGCCAGCAGTACCACGCGGCGAAGGTGCGGTAGGGGCGGAACCGGTCACCCTCGGCTTCGAGCGCCTTCGCGGTCGGGATCTCGGCGAGGCCGTACGCGCGGGCCCAGCCGGCGCGCACGCCGTAGTCGCCCGTCGGCCATACATCGAGCCGACGCAACGTGAAGATGCAGAACATCTCCGCCGTCCACCGTCCGATGCCACGGACGACGGTGAGGTGCGAGACGACGTCGTCGTCGCCGAGCCGGCCGATCCGGTCGAGGCGGACCGTGCCGTCCGCGACTTTGGTCGCGA
>CBQZLL010000150.1:0-7835 GCA_967749945.1 uncultured Frankiaceae bacterium | reverse complement strand
CGCGACGCGACCCTCAGCCTGCGCTGGATCTACGTCCACATGATCGAGGAGTACGCGCGGCACAACGGCCACGCGGACCTCATCAGAGAGGCGATCGACGGCCGCGTCGGAGACTGACCGGAGACGGCCTAGGATTCGCGCATGCCGACGCGCAAGCCCAAGATCACGTACGCCGACAAACCGTGGCTCGCGTCGTACCCGCCCGAGGTTCCCGCCGACTACGACTTCCCCGAGGTGCCGCTCACCCGGCTGCTCGACGATGCCGCGGCGTCGTTCCCGACGACGACCGCGCTCGCTTTCCTCGGGACGCGGATCACGTACCGCGAGCTCAAGGACCAGGTCGACCGCTTCGCCACCGCGCTCGCCGGGCTGGGCGTGAGCAAGGGCGACCGGGTCGCGGTCGTACTGCCGAACTGCCCGCAGAACGTCATCACGTTCTTCGCCGCGCTGCGCCTCGGTGCGGTCGTCGTCCAGCACAACCCGCTCTACACCGAGACCGAGATGGCCCACCAGCTCGCCGACTGCGGCGCCGAGGTCGTCGTCTGTCTCGACAAGGTGTACGAGACCGTCGCGGCGGTCCGCCCGAAGACGTCGATCCGCGAGATCGTCGTGGCGTCCGTGGTCGAGTACCTCCCCGCGAAGGAGCGCCTGCTCCTCCAGCTCCCGCTCGCCAAGGCCCGCAAGACCAAGGCGGAGATCAGCGCGCCGATCCCGAAGGGCGCGCCGGTCCACTCGTTCCTCAAGCACCTGCACGCCGCGAAGGTGCCGGCGCGCCAGGCGCCAATCGACCCGCGGAACGATCTCGCACTGCTCCAGTACACCGGTGGGACGACCGGCCTCTCCAAAGGCGCGAAGCTCACCCACCACAACCTGGTCGCCAACGCGTACCAGAACCGCCTCTGGCTGCCCGACGTGCAGGCGGGGCGCGAGGTGACGCTCGCGGTGCTGCCGTTGTTCCACGCGTACGGCCTCACCGTCTGCATGGACCTCACCGTCCTCATCGGCGGCACGCTCGTGCTGATCCCGCGGTTCGACCTCGCGGCGGTGTTCAAGGCGATCGACGAGTTCCACCCGACGCTGTTCCCCGGCGTGCCGCCGATCTACAAGGCGATCGTCGACTCGCCCGAGGTCCGCAGGCACGACCTCAAGTCGATCAAGGCATGCGTCTCGGGTGCGATGAAGCTGCCGCTGGAGACGCAGGAGCAGTTCGAGAAGGTTGCGGGCGGGCGGCTGGTCGAGGGGTACGGCATGACGGAGACGTCGCCGTCGACCCACGGCAACCCGGTGTTCGGCAAGCGCAAGACCGGCACCATCGGCATGCCGTTGCCCGGCACCGAGTGCCGGATCGTGTCGCCGGACGACCCGTCGCTGGACGTGCCGGTCGGCGAGCCCGGCGAGCTCGCGATCCGTGGGCCGCAGGTGTTCTCCGGCTACTGGAACCGCGACGACGAGACCAAGGCCGCGTTCACCGACGACGGGTTCATCCTCACCGGCGACGTCGCGACGATGGACGACGAGGGCTACTTCGAGATCGTCGACCGCAAGAAAGAGCTCATCATCGCGGGCGGCTTCAACATCTACCCGTCCGAGGTCGAGAACGCGCTCTTCTCGCTCGACGGCGTCGCCGACGCCGTCGTCATCGGCCTGCCCGACCGCTACCGCGGCGAGACCGTGAAGGCGTACGTCGTCCGGCAGCCCGGCTCGACGATCACCGAGGACGACGTCGTCGCGCACGCCGCCGAGACGCTGACGGCGTACAAGGTGCCGAAGATCGTGGAGTTCCGCGACTCGCTGCCGCGCACCGTCGTCGGCAAGGTGCTGCGCCGCGTCCTGCTCGAAGAGGAGCGCGCGAAGGCCGCCACCGCCGACGCCCCCGCGAAACCCGCGCCGCGCAAGCGCGCGCCCGCGAAGAAGGCCCCGGCGAAGCCCGCGGCGAAGAAGCCCGCGAAGAAGCCGGCGACGTAGTGGTCCGCGTCCTCGTCGTCGACAACTACGACTCGTTCGTCTTCAACCTGGTGCAGTACCTCGGCCAGCTCGGCGCCGAGTGCGTCGTCAAGCGCAACGACGAGGTCGGCCCCGACGACCTCGATGCGCTGGACGTCGCGGGCGTACTGATGTCACCCGGTCCAGGAACGCCCGAGGGCGCGGGGTCGTGCATCGACCTCGTTCATGCCTGCGAGAACCGGTTGCCGCTGCTCGGCGTGTGCCTCGGTCACCAGGCGATCGCGGTGGCGTACGGCGCGACGGTCGGTCGCGCGCCCGAGCTGCTGCACGGCAAGACGAGCGACATCCGGCACCAGGGCGCGGGCGTGCTGCACGGGTTGCCCGACCCGTTCACCGCGACGCGGTACCACTCGCTCGCCGTCGAGCCGGGCACCCTCCCGGCGGTGCTGGAGATCACCGCGCGGACCGAGGCCGGGGTCATCATGGGCGTCCGCCACCGGGACGCGCCGACCGAGGGCGTGCAGTTTCACCCCGAGTCGGTGCTGACCCAGGGCGGCCACCTGCTGCTCGCGAACTGGCTCGCCCAGTGCGGTGACGGGGCCGCGGTGGACCGCGCGCCGGCGCTGGTGGAGCAGGTCGAGGAACGCCGCCGCGCCGCCCTCGCCTTCTAGAGGGCTCGCCACCGGCTCCGAAATCTGAGCGTGGCTACGTCCCCGTCGGGCTCGGGGTCTCGCTCGGCGACTCGCTCGGTGGCGCGGACGTGGGCGCGGGCTCGGCGACCTGCAGGGTGATCTTCTCGTTGCGGTCGGCCTTGGTGCCGCTCGTCGGGTCCTGGCCGACGACCGTCCCGGCCTCGTCCGGGTTGTCCGTCACGACGTCCTGCCGGACGACGTTGCTGAACCCGAGGGCCTCGAGCTGCGCCCGCGCCTCCTCGAACGTCTTCCCGAACAGGTCCGGCACGGTGACCTTGCCGCTGATGACGGTGAGGTTGACCGCGCTGCCCTTCGGCAACGTCGCCCCGGCCGCCGGGTCGGACGCGAGGACGCGTCCTGGGGGGCCGACCTGTTCCTTCTCGGTGACCTTGCCGACCTTGAAGCCCTTCGCCTCCAGCTCCGCCTTCGCGTCCTCGAGCGACTGCCCGGTGACGTCGGGGACCTGGATGCGTTCGATGCCCTTGGAGACCGACAGGTTGACCGCACCGCCCGACCGGGTCGAGAAGCGCGGCAGCGGGTCCTGGTCGACGACGATCCCCACCGGCTTCGTCGAGAACACCTGCTCGACCTCGCCGACCTTCAGCCCCTGCGCGTCGAGTGTGAGCCGCGCTTCCGCGACGGTCTTGCCGCGGACGTCGGGTACGGCGACCTGCGTCCCGCCGCCCTTGAACAGCGACTTCACGAGCAGCAGGGACAGGAGGAACACGACGACGGTCGCCAGGGCCAGCCCTGCATACGCCCATCCGCGGCGGCCACGGCGTTCCGGCGCGATCGGCCCGAGCACCGCGGTGGACGCGGCCGGCGTGAGCAACGTCGTGTCGGCCGCGGACAGGATCGGGGTCGCGCGCACCGGGCGTCCCGCGGCGGCGCGCAGGATGTCGTCGCGCATCTCGCCCGCGGTCTGGTAGCGGTTGCCAGGGTTCTTCGCCATCGCCTTCATGACGACGGACTCGGCGGCCGGCTCGATGTCCGGGTTGAGCACGGACGGCAGCGTCGGGTCCTCGCGCACGTGCTGGTACGCCACCGCGATGGGGGAATCCCCTGTGAACGGGGGCTGGTGGGTGAGCAGCTCGTAGAGCAGGCAGCCGGTCGAGTAGACGTCGGACCGCGCGTCGACGTGCTCGCCGCGCGCCTGTTCCGGCGAGAGGTACTGCGCGGTGCCGATGACGGCGGCGGTCTGCGTCATCGTCGAGGCGGACCCGGTGATCGCGCGGGCGATGCCGAAGTCCATGACCTTGACGGTGCCGTTGGCGGTGAGCATCACGTTGCCGGGCTTGATATCGCGGTGCACGATGCCCTGCTCGTGCGCGTGCTCCAGCGCGGCGCAGACGTCGGCGACGATCTCGAGCGCGCGCTGCGGCAGCATCCGGCCCTGCGTGCGGATGATCTCCCGCAGGGTGCGGCCCTCGACGTACTCCATGACGATGAACGGAGTGCCGCTGCCGTCGCCGGTGTCGTAGACGGACACGATGTTCGGGTGGTTCAGCGACGCGGCAGCCTGCGCCTCGCGGCGGAACCGCGCGAGGAACGTCGGGTCGCCGGCCAGCTCGCTCCGCAGGATCTTGATGGCGACGTCGCGGCCGAGCCGCGTGTCGCGCCCGCGGAACACCTCGGCCATGCCGCCCTGGCCGAGCGGCTTGCCCAGCTCGTACCGCCCGCCGAGCAGCGTGCCCTGCTCAGTCACCCTGGTTGCCCTTCCCGTGCT
This sequence comes from uncultured Frankiaceae bacterium, assembly GCA_967749945.1. Classification (GTDB taxonomy): domain Bacteria; phylum Actinomycetota; class Actinomycetes; order BP-191; family BP-191; genus BP-191. The sequence goes on along the minus strand of CBQZLL010000150.1, from coordinate 3,473 downwards.
TGCGGAACCGCCCCGTCGAGTACGTCACCGTCACGGTGTCCCCCTGGTGCAGCCCGTCCGCCGGGGTCACCGCGAGGACCGTACCGAAGTCCTGGTCGCTCTCCACGCCGAGCCGCGTCACGGTGAGCCCCAGGTTGCTCAGGGTCGCGACGGCGTCGTCGACCGGCTGGTCGAAGAGACCGCCCGGCAGGCTCACCGGTTGCGGGCCGCGGGAGATCGTGACCGCAACGTTGTCTCCCTTGCGCAGGACCGCTCCCGCCGCCGGGTCGGCTGCCGTGACGACCCCCGCGCGGTAGCGGCGGCTGTACTGCGTGCGCTCGGTGTGCTCGAGGCCCAGACGGTCGAGCGCGGCGTACGCGGCCGTCTTGGTCTTGCCGACGATTGGCGGCACGGTGCGCTTCGGCGGCGGGCGCGTCGCGTTCCACGCGACGGTCAGGAGCAAGGCGGCAAGGAACGCGGTGGCGACTGCGGCGATGGCGGTGCGGCGGCTCGGCCGGTGCGGCCCGTCGACGACGGGGAGCGCCATGGTCGGCGGCATCGCGGGTCGTTCGGACCGCGCGGCATCGGCCGCGGCCGCGACGTCGGCCGCCGTGGCGAAGCGGTCGGCCGGGTCCTTGGCGAGCGCGCGGGTGACGAGCCCGGCGGCGTCGGGCGGTACGTCGCCGGGCAACGGCAACGGCTCGTCGTTGAGGTGCGCCATCGCGATGCCGACCGGGGTGTCGCCGTCGAACGGCCGTCGCCCGGCCAGGCACTCGTACGCGACGACGCCGAGTGAGTAGACGTCGCTCGCCGGCGTGACCGCGGCGCCGTTCGCCTGCTCGGGCGAGAGGTACTGCGCGGTGCCGAGGACGACGCCGGTCCGGGTCAGCGGCGTCGCGTCGGCCGCGCGGGCGATGCCGAAGTCGGTGAGCTTCACCGTGCCGTCGGGGCACACGAGGATGTTGCCCGGCTTCACGTCGCGGTGGATGACGCCGCTCTGGTGCGCGACGTCGAGCGCGCGACCCGCCTGCGCAACGACGTCGAGCGCGCGGTCTGGCGACAGCCGTCCCTCGCGGGCGAGGATCGCGGATAGCGGCTCGCCGGGGACCAGTTCCATGACGAGGTATGCGGTGCCGTCGTTCTCGCCGTAGTCGAAGACGCTCGCGATGCCGGGATGCGCGAGACCCGCGGTGTGCCGCGCCTCGGCGCGGAACCGGTCGAGGAACGCGTCGTCCTCGGCGTACTCGCGCTTGAGCGCCTTCACCGCGACGTCGCGGTCGAGCAGCTCGTCGCGCGCGCGCCACACCTCACCCATGCCACCGGTCGCGATGCGTTCGTCGAGGCGGTAACGCCCGCCGAGACGCGCCCCGGTGTCTACCGTCATGAGGTGCCCCGCAATGCTGCCTCCATCACCGCGCGCGCGATCGGTGCCGCGATCCGTCCGCCGGTCGCGTTGTCCTCGCCCCCGCCGTTCTCGACCAGGACGGCGACCACGATCCTCGGTGCCTCGGCCGGCGCGAAGCCGACGAACCACGCGTGCGGGTTCGGCCCCGCGTTCTGCGCGGTCCCGGTCTTGCCCGCGACGGTCACGCCCGGGATCTGGGCGCGGGTGCCGGTGCCTGCCCGGACCACCTCGACCATCATCGCAGTGAGTGCGTTGGCGCTCGCCGCGGACATCGCCTGGCTCTGTTCCTTGGGCGTCGTCTTGTCCAGGACGGAGAGGTCCGGCGCGAGCACCTGGCTCACGACGTACGGCCGCATCAGCACGCCGTCGTTCGCGACCGCGGCCGCGATCATCGCCATCTGCAACGGCGTCGCGCGCACGTCGAACTGCCCGATCGACGACTGCGCGGTCTGTGGCACGTTGAGCCCCTCCGGGAACACGCTGTCGACCGTCCGCAGCGGGAAGTCGGGACGCGCGTTGAAGCCGAACCGCTCCGCCATGTCCTGTAGCTTCGCCGCGCCGAGCCGCATGCCGAGCGTCGCGAACGACGTGTTGTACGAGTGCTGCAGCGCCTGCGTCAGCGTCACCGTCGACGGGCACGACTCGCCGGCGAAGTTGCGCAGCTTCTTGTCGGTGAGCGGCAGCGAGATCGCGGACGCACAGGGCAGCGGGTCGCTCGGCTTCATGCCCGCTTCGAGCGCCGCGGCCGCGACGAGCACCTTGAACGTCGAGCCCGGCGGGTAGACCTCCTCGGTCGCGCGGTCGACGAGCGGCCGGTCCTTGTCCGCGACGAGCTTCGCGTTCGCCGTACGGATCTTCGCGGGGTCGTGCGAGGAGAGGACGTTCGGGTCGTACGACGGGCTCGTCACGAGCGCGAGGACCGCGCCGGTGGTCGGGTCGAGCGCGACGACCGCGCCCTTGCGGTTGCCGAGCTCGCGGGCGGCGAGCACCTGCAACGCAGGGTCGATCGTCAGCACGACGCTGCCGCCCTGCGGCTGCCGCCCGGTGAGGATGTCGGCGACCCGGCGGACGAACAGCCGGTCGTCGGTGCCGGCCAGCGCGTCGTCGTACGCCCGTTCGATCGCGCTCGCACCGAACACCAGCGAGTACGCGCCGGTGACGGGCGCGAAGACTTTGGCAATGCCGGTGTCGCCGTTGGCGTAGACGCGGAGGTACTCGAGCCGGTCGTTCGTCTTGCGGCTCTCCACCAGCGTCGCGCGCCCTGCGATGATGTCGCCGCGCGGGCGGCCGTACTCGTCGAGCAGCAGGCGGTTGTTGCGCGGGTTCTCGCGCAACGACTGCGCCTTGACGACCTGCAGGTAGTTGACGTTGAGGAACAGCAGCCCGAACAGCACGAGTGCGGCGGTCGCGACGCGTCGGATCGGCCGGTTCACTTCAGCACCACCTGCGTCATCTCGCCGGTGAGTTCGGTCGCCTCGGGCGTGACCTTCGCCTCGGCTCGGCGGCCGGAGTCGGAGATGCGCAGCAGCAGCGCGACGACGACGTAGTTGGCGACGAGGGACGAGCCGCCGTAGGACAGGAACGGCAGCGTGATGCCGGTCAGCGGGATGAGCCGGGTGACGCCGCCCGCGACGACGAACACCTGCAGCCCCACCGCGAACGCGAGCCCGGTCGCGAGCAGCTTCCCGAAGTCGTCGCGGACGCCGAGCGCGACCCGCATGCCGCGCGCGACGAACAGCGCGAACACGGTGAGGATCGCGACGACGCCGACCAGCCCGAGCTCCTCGCCGATCGTCGCGAAGATGAAGTCGGTGCCGGCGTACGGCACGGTCTCCGGGCGGCCGTTCCCGAGACCGGTCCCGGTGAGCCCGCCCGTCGCGATGCCCATCAACCCCTGCGTGAGCTGGTAGCCGCGGCGCGACGCGTCCTGGAACGGATCGAGCCAGATGTCGACGCGCGAGCGGACGTGACCGAACGCGTGGTACGCCGCGACCGCGCCCGCGCTGAACAGGCCGAGCCCGATGAGCAGCCACGACGTGCGCTCGGTCGCGACGTAGAGCATCACGACGAAGATGCCGAAGAACAGCAG
>CBQZLL010000149.1:0-7887 GCA_967749945.1 uncultured Frankiaceae bacterium | reverse complement strand
GCGGTCCCCGGCGAGGACACCACGGCGTACCTGCTGCTGCGGCTCTGGGACCCGGGGTTCGGCGACGTCGTCGTCATGCCGTTCGACCGGATCATGCCGGCCGTCCAGCGCGGCGAGGTCGACGCCGGTCTCGTCATCCACGAGGCGCGCTTCACGTTCCCCGACTACGGCCTGCACCAAGCCGCCGACCTCGGCGAGTGGTGGGAGTCCCTTACCGGGTTGCCCATCCCCCTGGGCGCCATCGTCGCCCGCGACTCGTTGCCGACGGACGAGATCGAGTCCGCGATCCGGCGTTCGGTCGAGTACGCCTGGGCGCACCCCGACGCGAGCCGCGAGTACGTCCTCGCCCACAGCCAGGAACTCTCCCCTGACGTCGTCGACGCGCACATCGCGTTGTACGTCAACGAGTTCACCCGCGATCTCGGCGACGACGGCCGCGCTGCCGTCGCCGAGCTCACCAGCCGAGCGACACAGCTCTAGACGTCGACCACGCCGAGCGCCCCGATCAGTGCGGCGTCGAACGACGCCGGGCACGGCCCCGGCGTCGGCACCGAGAACCCTCCGACCGCGACGAACGCACCGAGCGGACCGCCGGTCGGGATGCCGACGATCGACCACCCACCGGCGTACACCACCGCGTTGAGGAACACCCGGACGTCGCCGTACGCCTCGGTGTGCACGATCAGGCTCCGCGAGAAGTCCGTCATCTGGCAGACCCCCACGGACCGCGCGGTCAGCGTGAGACTGACCGGATCGGCCGAGCAGCGCGGGCCGCGCTGCCGCTCGATGCAGGACGTCGTCGTCAGCGTGGCCGTACAGGTGAACCCGGTGGCCGGACACGTACCCGACAGGTCGAACCCCATCTGGATCCCGCTCGCCGTGGCCGCGTGGGCCGGCACAGCAAGCGCCGCCGCCAGCGCGGCGGCCCCCAGGGCAACTCTCATAAGAACGGCTCCTCGTGTCGTAGGGACGACGTGAAGAGCCGTGAGTGGTTCGTCCGGTTCAGCCCTCGATGTCGCGCGCCACGGCGTGCACGACCTCGGCGATGGTCTTCGCGGCCTTCTTGTCGGGATAGCGCCCACGGCGAAGGTCCGGCATCACCTTGGCTTCGAGCAGCTTGATCATGTCCTCGATGATGCCGTGCAGCTCCTCGGCGGGACGGCGCGCGGCGGCCGCGGCGGCCGCGCTCAGCGTCGGCGGCGTGTCGAGCACGCGAACCGACAGCGCCTGCTCGCCGCGCTTTCCCTCGGCGACGCCGAACTCGACCCGCTGCCCCGGAGTCAGCGCGGCGACGCCCGACGGCAGCGCGGACGTATGCACGAAGACGTCACCGCCGTCGTCACGGGAGAGAAAGCCGAAGCCCTTTTCCGTGTCGAACCACTTGACCTTGCCGGTGGGCACGCGAACCTCAACCTTTGCCGGACGCCGCAGCGTGTACGTGGAGATGGGCAGGGCACAGGCTAACGGAACCTCCCTTGCGCAGGAACGGAGTTCCCCGCCCGTAGAGTGACGAGCGCGACTGCCCCTGGCGAAGGGAACGACGATGACGGAGATGCCGCCGCCCCCTGACGAGCCGGTCGAGCCGGTCGAGCCGACCCAGCCGGACGAGCCGACCGCGAGGTTCCCCGTCTCCGACGAGACGCCCGGCGCGCACGCGGTCGGGTACCCGCAGGGCGAGACGCTGGAGAGCGCGCCCACGGGCGGCAGCCGCCGCGGCCTCGTCATCGGCTCCGTCGCGGCCGTGCTGGCGGTCCTCGCCGGCGCCGCCGTCTACGCGACCACGGTCCTCTCCGGTGGTGGCCGCCAGCCGGACGAGCTGGTGCCGAGGTCGACGTTCGCGTACGCCAAGGTCGACCTCGACCCGGCCGCCGGGCAGAAGCTCGCGGCGCGGTCGTTCTTCGAGAAGTTCCCGAAGCTCAAGGGCAAGACCGGCACCGGCGACGAGAACACGTTCGAGAAGGTCCTCGAGGACCTCATCAGCGACGGGGATATCGACTACAAGACCGACGTGCAGCCGTGGTTCGACCGGCGCGCGGCGGTTGCGGCGTTCCCGGCACCTGGCGACACGGTCGTCACCGTCTCGGTGCTGCGCAGCAAGGACGACGCGAAGGCCCGTGTCTCCCTCGACAAGATCGCACGGACGTCGAAGTCGAACGGCGACGACCTCGCGTACACCATCAGCAAGGGCTACGTCGTCCTCTCCGACACGCAGGCGCACGTCGACGAGGCGTTGAAGCAGAGCGACGCGGCGTCGTTGCGCGACAACGACGTCTACCGCAAGGACGTCGACACGCTGACCGGCGACCAGGTCGCGACGGCGTGGGTCGACATCGCGCCGGCGTTCAAAGCCGCGCTCGCCGGCATACCGCAGGGCGGGCTGCTGCCTACCGCGATCGCCGACCAGATCAAGGGCCGGGTCGTCGCGGGCCTGCACTTCGCCGGCGACTACGTCGAGGTCGAGGGCAAGGGCTACGGCATCGACCCGCGCCTGGCCCTCAAGGGCGCAGAGCCGAAGCTGCTGAAAACGCTGCCCGCGACGACCGTCGCGGCCTTCTCGTTCAACGACCTCGGCACGAGTATCGGCACCGCGCTCAGCACCAGCGGCTTCGACGTCGCGAGCCTCGTCGACGGCTACCTCGACGGCACCGGGCTCACGTTCCGCGACGACCTGCTGCCGCTGCTCGGCACGCAGACCGTGCTCGCGCTCGGCAACGTCGTCGAGAGCTTCGACAGCATCAAGGTCGCGCTGCTCAGCGCCGTCACCGACGCGGTGAAGGCGAAGGCGAGCGGCACGAAGGTCGCGGCCGCGCTGCAGCAGTTCGGCCTGCCGGCGAAGGCCGAGGTCAAGGGGAACACGTTCTACCTCGCGGTCCCCGACGGGTACGCGGACGACCTCGCCAACGGCTCGGGCGGGCTCGGCGAGTCGGAGAAGTTCAGCAAGGCGATGGGTGACCTCGGTGCGCCGGGCGTCGCGGTCTACGTCGACCTGCAGGCGTTCGTCGGCGCGATAGGCGACCCCAACCTCGGGGCGCTGCGGTCGTTGGGCGCGGTCGCCGGGTTCGAGAACGGCGTCGCGTACTTCCGCGAACGCGTCGTCGTCGGCTGAGAAGGTGGTGGCCCGTCACGAGCACCCGCCGCGCGCGGGTGACCGGCTCGTCCGGGCCGGAGCCGTCGTGTTCGTGGCCGGGCTCGTCGCGGTCGCGGTGGTGTTCGTGCCGTTCGCGATCGACCTGGTACGGCACGGCGCGCGCGAGGCGCAGTCATCGCGGCACGAGCACGGCGTCGCGCTGAACCTCGCGACGTGCCTCGTCTGCGTCGGGCTCGGACTCGCGCTCGTCGGGCTGGTCCGGCAGGCGCGCGAGAGCCGCGCTCGGGCCCGGCGCTAGTAGGGCTTGGCGAAACGGCCCGGATCGGTTCGGCCGTCCCAGAACTTCGTGATCTTGGCGAGGTTGTGCACCATATGCGTGCAGAACATCGCCAAGATCACGAGATGTGCCCGAGGACCCGCCTAGGTCAGGTCCGCGACCTGGACGCCGCGACCGACGAGCCACTGCCGCGCCTCGTCGAGCCGCTCGCCGCGGACCTCGACGATGACCCAGCCGACGTGCTCCTCGACGTTCGCGCGGCGGATGTTCGTGTGCAGGCCGAAGCGCTGCGACAGCTCCCAGAGGACCGGCTCCGCGACCAGATCTTCCGAATACGTGAGGTGCCACCGCGCCGACGTCATCGCCACCGCTCCGGGTCGGCCAGCAGGTCGTTCATCGACCCGGACCGGAACGCCGCCACGACGACGTCGGCGAAGCCCTCGACGTCGTTCGCGACACCGCTCGCGACGACCGCGCCGACCAGGTCGCCGTCGACCTCCAGCCGCGCCGTGTCGCCGAGGTCCCGCAGCCGCAGGTCACGGACGGCGATGCCGCGCGTGGCGAGCACGGCACGGACCGCGCGCTCGGCCCGGTCGACCCGGGCCAGTCGCGCGGGCGTCACCTCGATGCCGTACGCCACCCGGCTCGCGAGGCACGCCGCCGCGGGCTTGTCCCACGTCACCAGCCCCCAGGCCCGTGACGCCGTACGCACGCCGGCCTTGGTGAGCCCCGCGTCGAGCAACGGCGTCACGGCACCGCGTTCGGCCGCGGCGCGGATGCCCGGGCGGAAGCCCGCGACGGCGTCGTCGGCGTTGGTGCCCGTGGCAATCACGGCGATGCCGTACGTACCGGCGAGCGGCCGCAGCGTGTCGAGCAGCTCGGCCTTGCAGTAGAAGCACCGGTCGCCCGCGTTGGCGCGGTAACCCTGGCGGGACATCTCGTCGGTGCGCGGCGTCACGTGCCGGACGCCGAGACCGGCCGCGAACGACGCCGCCTCCGCCAGCGCCGCGGCCGGCAGGCTCGGCGAGATCGCGGTCGCCGCGACGACGTTCGCCGGACCGAGCGCGCGGGCCGCAGCGGCGACGACGAACGCCGAGTCCGCCCCGCCGCTGAACGCGACGAGCACCGAGCCGTACGACCGCAGCGTCGTGTCGAGCGTCGCGAGCCGCGCGTCGAGGTCGGTCACTCCGCCATCCTCCACCAGGCCGGGAACTCGGCCGGCGAGGTGAGGACGAGGTCGGCGCCGTACGCCCGCAGCTCCTCCGCCGAGCAGGGCCCGGACGCGACCGCGACGGACACCGCGCCCGCGGCCCGCGCAGCGTCTCGCCCTTCGCCGAGTCGCCGTCGATCGCGACGCCGGTCTCCCGCGCTGAGCACCGCGAGCGCCGCGGCGACCCCGCGCCGGGGGTCGACCGGCGTGCGGTCGAGGTCGAACCCGACGACGGCGTGCGGCGCTATTTGTCGTCCTGCTTCAGCGCCGTGTCGACGGTGAGCGCGGATGCGACGACGAGCGTGCGCAGCGGCTCCTCGAGCTCGCGGTGGATGCGGACGACGTAGTTGTCGGCGGTGGTGAACATCGCCTTCGCCATCCCCTCCCACGTCTTCTTGATCCGCGCGACCTCGCCGTCCTGCGCGTCGACGACCGCGAAGTCCCACGCGCGCCAGTTCTCGGCCTGGATGCCGCCGACCCGCTGCCCGCCGACCTCGAACGCGAACCGGATCTTGCCGAACATGTTGTCCTGCCGGATCCGGCCGACCTCCGTACCGTCCGGGCGCGACACGATGACCGTGCTCTTGAAGACCTTGCCCGGGCGCACCAGGGTCAGCAGCACGCGGCCGGTCTGGTCGCGGACCTCGAGCCGGTGGGTGAGGAACTGGTCGACGTTGGTCAGCGCGCGGAGCACCTTGCGCGCGGCGTTCTGGCCGACCTGGACGACCGAGCCGAGCTGCGTGCCGTTCTGGTCGTAGACGGCGTACTCGTTGGTCAGCTCGATGAGCTTCGCCTTCTGGTTGACCACGAGGACCGGCGAGTCGAACAGCGTCCCGCCCCCGCCCTCGAACGGCGCGATGCCGGCTTGCTTCTCGACCTGGCGGCGCACCTTGTCCGGCGTGCTCACCTGCACCGGCGGCGCGGTCATCGGCTCCAGCGCGGCGGTCGACTGCTGCCCGCCGGAGACGACATGCTCGGTCCAGGCGGCGCCGTCCCAGTACCGCTGCTCGAACCGGCCGGACGGGTCGGGGTACCAGCCCGCGGGGGGCGTCGAGGTCATGCCCCAACCCTAGTGGGCGTCGGGCACCACGCGGCACACGATGCCGGCGACGTAGAACGTCGGGCCGACCTCCCAGCAGGTCTCCCGCAGGCCGGCCGACGCGACACCGCCGGCGAGCGGCGGGACCGTGAGCGCAACGGCGAGGACGAGTCGGGTACGCATGCGGCGGACCGTACCCGAGATGTCGCGACCGAACCTCAGGGACCCTCGCCCCGGCGACCCGAGTCGCGTCGTCGTGGGGGCGCCGGCGCGTCGCTCACGTGCTCCGTCCACTGCGTCCCGTCGAAGTACCGGAGCGCGTGCCGGCCGCTCGGGTCTGGGTGCCACGCGGCACGAGTGGTCGGGCGCTCCGCCTCGATGCGGTGCGCGACGATCCGGCCGAGTGCCTCGGCGAACGCCGGGTCGAGCCGGGTCAGCCGTACCTCGGTCTCGTTGACCCACGTCCCGCCGACCCACGCCGTGCGGTAGGTCCGGCCGTAGTACAGCAACGCGGCCGACGCGACCAGCGCGACAGGCGACAGCCGCGGTGCGTACGGCAGCGCGACGATGGCGGTGAGCAGCAAGAGGAAACCGAGCACCAACGCGACGGCGCCGAGGCTCTGCCTGGAGCGGACGCCCTTGGCGATCGGCAACCGCAGATTCACTCGCCTGGTGCTGGCGAGCAGCACCATGAGCAGGCCGCCGAAGTACGCCCACCGCGGCGTGTGCACGATCGGGAAGCTCGCGATGCGGATCGCCGGGCGGCCGGTCCGGGCGCACATCGGCAGCGGCGGCAGGTCGCGCAGCAGCGCGGCCGGCGCGACGAGCTCGCTCATCGGCTCCCAACCCAAACGGACATATGGAACTCTCTCGTTCGTCCCCCGCGGCTCATGAAGCGGATCATCCTCGCGCCGCCTGCGGGTGCGGCTTCCTCGTCGCAGACACCTCGCAGCGTGCTGGCCGCGCTCAGCCCGGGCCTCCCCGGCGTGGTCGACGTCGACGGCACGGGCGACACGGCAGTGCTCGGCCCGCCCTGCTGGGACTGCCCGCCGTACGCGTAACGAACGCCGAAAGGGCCGGCTCCCTCTCGGGGCCGGCCCTCCGGGTCGTACGGAGCGGACTCCTAGAAGTCCATGTCGCCCATGCCGCCACCGGGCGCCGCGGCACCCTTCGGGGGCTCGGGCTTGTCGGCGATGACCGCCTCGGTGGTGAGGAACAGCGCCGCGATCGACGCGGCGTTCTGCAGCGCCGAACGGGTGACCTTGGCCGGGTCGATGATGCCCGCCTTGATCATGTCGACGTAGTCGCCCGTCGCCGCGTCGAGACCGGTGCCGGCCGCGAGGCCGCGCACCTTCTCGACCACGACGCCGCCCTCGAGACCGGCGTTGACCGCGATCTGCTTGAGCGGGGCCTCCAGGGCGAGGCGGACGATGTTCGCGCCCGTCGCCTCGTCGCCCGTCAGGTCGAGCTTCTCGAACGCCGTGGTCGCCGCCTGCAGCAACGCGACGCCACCACCGGCGACGATGCCCTCCTCGACCGCGGCCTTCGCGTTCGAGACGGCGTCCTCGATGCGGTGCTTCTTCTCCTTGAGCTCGACCTCGGTCGCCGCGCCGACCTTGATGACGGCAACGCCGCCGGCCAGCTTGGCAAGGCGCTCCTGGAGCTTCTCGCGGTCGTAGTCGGAGTCCGACTTCTCGATCTCGGCCTTGATCTGGTTGACGCGGCCGGCGATCTGGTCGGGGTCGCCCGCGCCCTCGACGATCGTCGTCTCCTCCTTGGTGATGACGACCTTGCGGGCCTTGCCGAGCAGGTCGAGCGTGGTGTTGTCGAGCTTGAGCCCGACCTCCTCGCTGATGACCTGGCCGCCCGCGAGGATCGCCATGTCCTGGAGCATCGCCTTGCGGCGGTCGCCGAAGCCGGGCGCCTTGACGGCGGCCGAACGGAACGTGCCGCGGATCTTGTTCACGACGAGCGTCGAGAGCGCCTCGCCGTCGACGTCCTCGGCGATGATGAGCAGCGGCTTGCCGCTCTGCATGACCTTCTCGAGCACCGGCAGCAGGTCCTTGACGGCGCTGATCTTGCTGTTGACGAGCAGGATGTACGGCTCGTCGAGCACCGTCTCCATCCGCTCCGGGTCGGTGACGAAGTACGCCGAGATGTAGCCCTTGTCGAAGCGCATGCCCTCGACGAGCTCGAGCTCGAGGCCGAAGGTGTTGCTCTCCTCGACGGTGATGACGCCTTCCTTGCCGACCTTGTCCATCGCCTCGGCGATG
>CBQZLL010000148.1:0-7937 GCA_967749945.1 uncultured Frankiaceae bacterium | reverse complement strand
CGGCGGCGCGGTGTGCTCGGCGCCAGCCTCTACGTCTGGCAGCATGCGACGTCCGAGCAGCTCCGGGCGCTGGCCGCCTACCCCTGGCGCTGATCCGCCTCGGCCTCCCGGGCCGGTTCTCCACAGATTTTCGTCGTCCACAACCTGGTCCCGCGCTCTCGCCGCCCGCTCCTTCGCGCCCGACGCTGGGTGGCAGGAGGTGGTCCCGGATGTGGAGCGGCGAGAGCGGCGACCAGCCGCGCGAACGCGCGCTGCGCGACGGCCCGCGCCGGCTCAGCGACGTCGAGCTCGTCGCGGTCGTCCTGCGCAGCGGGCGCAGCGGCCAGAACGTCGTCGAGCTCGCCCGGTCGCTGCTCGCCCGGCATGGCGACGTGGGCGGGCTCGCCGTCACGCGCCCGGAGGTGCTCGCCGACTACGCCGGGATGGGTCCGGCAAAGGCCGCGGCGGTCGCGGCGGCGTTCGAGCTCGGGCGGCGGACCGCCGAGCTGGCCGAGGCCGTCCCAGTCCGCCGGGCCGAGGACGTCGTCGCGGTCGCGCGGCGCGAGGCGCGCGGCGTACGCCGCGACGAGGTGCTGCTGTTCGTCACCGACTGCGCCAACCGCGTCCGCTGGACGGTCGGCGTCGCCACCGGCCTCGTCACCCGTGCGGCCGCTCCGGTCCGGCGCGTGGTGGAGGTCGTGCTCGCGTGCGGTGGCGCGGGCTTCGCCGTGGCCAGGCTCTCCACGGCGGCCGCCGCGGTCGTGTTGCCGGTCGACGAGGAGCTCGTCCGGCGGCTCCGCGCGGCCGCGACGTACGCCGAGCTCCGTTTCCTCGACTACGTCGTCGTCGGCGACACGACGTGGTGTGGCGTGCTCACCGGCGTACCTCTCGACGTCGGCCACGACGTCGCGCGCGCCGGTCCGGTCACGTCGGTGGCTCCCGCGGCCGGGACGCCGTACGACGCTCGCGCCGGGCCGTGAGTCCGTACTGGCACACGAACACCACACCGTGCGTGGCTCCGTGCCGTCTGCGTCGGGGCGCGCAGCCGTCACGTCTCGAAGTCGACGGCCGCCCGGCCCGTGAGCCGTGGGCGCAACCACGCGAGGACCTCGGCGTGCGCCGAGTGCTCCTGGTAGTCGCGGAGCCCGTCCGCTGAGTCGTGCGTCGTCGTGAGGCACAGGTGGGCTGACCCCGCGCGGCCGAGTGTGTCGAGGTCGACGCGCAGCGTCCGCGCGGCGGGGACTGCCGTGGCGAGCGCGTCGAGGCGCCGCCTCGCTTCAGGCGCATCCGCGCGGTCGGCGAAGGTCATGAGGACGACGTGGGTGATCACGCGGCCACATCCTGCCAGCGGCCGGGGGCGTCACGCCGCGGCGCCGCCGCGCCGCCGCCGAGGTCCGCGCAGCCCGCGGGGACCGAAGCCGCGGCGCGAGCGGATGCCCGCGCGCGGCGTGGTCGCTACTTCTTGTCCTTCTTGGGCTTCTTGGTCTCGCGACCGCCCTTGTCCTTGCTACCCACCACGCACCTCCTCCTCGCGTGCGCACGCTAGCGCGGCGCGGCCGGGCTGCCCAGGGCGTTACGTCCCGCGCCGTGCGACGATGCTCGCCGCCCACTCCAGGAGGGGACGACACGGTGCGAGTCCGACTGCTCGTCGCGGCCTGCTGCGCGACGTCCGCGATGGTGGCGTTCCCCGTCTCGGCGGCCGCAACCGGATGCGCCGACCTGCCCGCGCACACCGCGATCCCCGTGGTCGACTCCGCGCACGCGGTCCCGCCCGACCGCGAGGCGTATCTCGCTGCCGATCTCATGGCATACCACCTCACCGGTCACGAGGCGATCGTCGCCGCGACCGTCACGACGCTCGGCGGCGACGACGTCGCGTCGTACGCCAAGCGGCTGTTCGACTGCTGGAGCATCGGCGACAAGGGCTCGGACAATGGCGTGCTCATCCTCGTCGCGATGCGCGAGCACCGGACGCGGATCGAGCTCGGCGCCGGTCTGGAGAGCCGGGTCACCGAGGAGCAGCTCGACCTCGCGGTCGAGGCGATGACGTCCCCGCTGCGGGCGGGTGATGTCGCGGGTGGCTTGCGAGCGGCCGCCGTCGCCCTCGCCGACGATCTCGGGGCGCCCCTGCCCGACACCGCCGCTCTCGGCGCGGGCGCCACGCCGAGCGACGGCGCCGACGTGACGGATGGCGGCGACCTCGCGCTCCCGACTGACGTGACGGCTCCAGGCGTCGGCTTCGACCCGTACGGCACGTCCGAGAGTCCCGGCGGAGCGTTCGGAGGGCTGTTTGTCTTGGCGTTCCTGCTGGCGATCGCCGCGGTGGTGGTGCGCTTCGTCCTGCACGGTGTCGGCGTCGCGGACGGACAGTGGCGTACCGGAGGTTTCTTCGGCTCATCCGTCGGCAACCGCGGCTACTGGAGTACGCCATCGGTGTTCCACGAGGGGAGCTGGCGCGACTCCGGCCAGGACGGGGGAGGGGGATCGATGTCGTCGGGGCCGAGCGGCGGGAGCAGCTTCGGGGGCGGGTCGAGTGGAGGCGGTGGCGCGAGTGGTTCCTGGTAAGCCGTTGACGGGCCGCCAGCGCGCGCGGATCGCCCGGGCCGTCCGGGCGGCCGAGACGTGGACCGGCCTCCAGTTCTGCGTCTACCTCGGTCCGACCGACGACGACCCGCTCGCCCACGCCCACGCGCTCATGGACGACCTCGGCCTCGCCGGCCGGCCCGCGGTGCTGCTCCTCGTCGCGCCGCAGGCGCGCCGGCTCGAGATCGTCACGAGCCCCGCCGCCTCGACGCGCATCCCCGACCACGCCGCGGGCCTCGCGGCGGTCGCGATGGCGGCGTCGTTCGGCGTGGGCGACATCGCGGGCGGGATCGCCGAAGCCACGCGGCTGCTCGCGCAGACCGCAGGCCCGGGCGAACGGCGCGGCGCCGAGCTGCCGGACGTCCTCGACGCCACCGCCTGACGGGTCGCGCTACGCCTTCGCTCGGCCCGCCGCGATGTCGACCGCCTGCGCCCGTAGCGCGCGCTCGACGCCGTCGCGCCCCTCGACGAGCAGCCGCCGGATCGCGGGCACGGGGTGGCCGGTCCGCAGGTACTCGTCAGTCGTGTCGATGGTCCGCCGGTCGATCAATACCGACGGGTACATCGCCGTGACGATGTTGATCGCAACCTCGTTCGTCCGCTCGGCCCAGAGCCGCTCGATCATCGCGAAGTAGCTCCCCGCGTACGGCACGAGCAGCTCCGCCTGGTCAGCCTGCTGGAAGCCGAGCATGGTCGCGGAGAGCATGGCGTTCGGCAGCATCGGGTCGTCGACGATCGACGCCCACGCCTCGGCCTTCGCCTCGGCGGTCGGTCGGGCCGCCCGGGCTGCTACGGCGTGGCGCGCACCCGCTGCCGTCGGGTCACGCTCCGCCTCGGCGGTGATGACGTCGTCGCCGACGACACCGCGCGCCGCGAGGTTGCGCACGATGTGCCACCGCAGCTCGGTGTCCACGCTCAGGCCGGGCACGTCGGTCGTCCCGGTCAGCAGGCCGTGCACCTGCGCGAGGTACTCGGCCGACCGCGCCGAGGACACGAACGCCCGCGTCCACGCGAGCTGGTGGTCGCCGCCGGGCTCGGCGGACCGCAGGTGCTGCCACGCCGCCGCGGCAAGCAGGTCGAACGCCGCCACGTGGTTGCCCGGGTCGCCGAAGTTGACGATCGCGCCGATCGAATGGGCGATGAGGCTCTGGACGACGCCGACCTCGGTCTCGGTGCCGATGTTGCGCAGTACCAGCCGCAGGTAGTCGCGCGCGGCGAGCTCGGCATCGCGCGTCATGTCCCACGCCGCCGCCCAGCACAACGTCCGCGGCAGTGGGTCGGACAGCTGGCCGAGCCGATCGGTGACGCTGGCGAGCGAGCGCTCGTCGAGCCGGATCTTGCAGTACGAGAGGTCGTCGTCGTTGACGAGGACGAGGTCGGGTTGTGCCCGCCCGACCAGCTCGGGCACCTCGGTCACCGACCCGACGACCTCGAGCTCCACCCGGTCGGTCCGGACGAGGTCGTCGCCGGAGACGCTGTAGAGGCCGATGTCGATGCGGTGCGACCGCAGCGTCGGCCAGTCCGCGGGTGCCTCCTGGTGCACGGCGAACGACGTGAACGCCCCCGCCGCGTCGACCTCGAACACGGCGCGCAACGTGTTGACACCCGCGGTCTCCAGCCACTCCTTCGACCACGCGGAGAGGTCGCGGCCGGACGCGGCCTCGAGCTCGAACAGCAGGTCCTTGAGCTCGGTGTTCCGGTACTCGTGCTTCGCGAAGTACGACCGCAGCGCCGCGAGGAACCGGTCCTGGCCGACCCACGCCACGAGTTGCTTCAGTACCGACGCGCCCTTGGCGTACGTGATGCCGTCGAAGTTCACCTCGACGGCCTCGATGTCGACGATGTCCGCGACCACCGGGTGCGTCGACGGCATCTGGTCCTGCTTGTACGCCCAGGTCTTCTCGACGTTCGCGAAAGTCGTCCAGCCGCCCGTGAAGCGCGTCGCCGACACCTGGCAGAGCACCGACGCGTACGTCGCGAACGACTCGTTGAGCCAGAGGTCGTCCCACCAGCGCATCGTCACGAGGTCGCCGAACCACATGTGCGCCATCTCGTGCAGGATCGTCTCCGCACGTCGCTCGCGCGCGGCGTCGGTGACCTTCGACCGGAAGACGTAGTCCTCGAGGAAGGTGACACACCCTGCGTTCTCCATCGCTCCCGCGTTGAACTCCGGCACGAAGAGCTGGTCGTACTTCCCGAACGGATACGGGTAGTCGAAGTTGGCGTGGAACCAGTCGAACCCCTGCTTGGTGATCGTGAAGATCTCGTCGGGGTCGAGGAACTCCGCGAGCGACTCGCGGCAGTAGATGCCGAGGTCGATCTCGCCGTGCTTGTCGAACACGGCGTAGTACGGCCCCGCGACGAGCGCGGTGATGTACGGCGACATGGGCGGCGACGTCGCGAACCGCCACCAGCCTCCCTGTGCGATGTCCGGTGACTCGACGGCGGGCATGTTCGAGATGACGGTCCAGTTCGCGGGGGCCAGCGCCGCGAAGGCGAACGTCCCCTTGATGTCCGGCTGGTCGAAGCACGTGTAGACGCGGTGCGCGTCGAACGTCTCGAACTGCGTGTACAGATACACCTGCTTGTCGACGGGATCGACGAAACGGTGCAGGCCGACGCCCGAGTGCATGTAGGCGCAGTCGGCCACGACGACGAGCTCGTTGGTGGCCGCGAGCCCGGTGAGGTGGATCCGGTCGCCGTGGAACGCGTCGAGCGGGATGTCGGCGCCGTTCAGCCGGATGGACTGCACGATGGGCGCGATGAGGTCGACGAACACGTCGGCGCCCGGCTCGGCGCAGGCGAAGCGCGTCGTCGTCGTCGACGTGAACGTCTGCTCGCTCGTCGTAAGGTCGAGTGCGACGTCGTACGACGCGTCGCTGATGATCGAGGCACGGCGACGGGCCTCGTCGCGAGTCAGGTTGGTCGCCGACACGGCGGGCGTGCTCCTCTGTCGTTCCAGGGTTACGTGCGCGCATCCTCGCACGGAACGAGCGCCGGAGGGACTCGGGTGCTGTCGGGTATCGGACACCGAAAGGCCGTGATCCGTGATCGAAGCGGTGACGTTCGACTACTGGAACACGCTGTGCACGGAGCAGGCGCCCGGCCACCTGCGCGGCCTCCGGGTCGAGGCCTGGCTCGGGCTGCTCGAGGACGCGGGCTACGCCGCCGAGCGCCGGCTCCTGGACGAGGCCTTCGCCCGCGGGTGGGAGCTCGAGGTCGCGCGCTGGACGGCGGGTGACCACATCACCCATACCGAGGCCGCCGAAGCGATCCTCGTCGAGCTCGGCTACGACCTTCCCGGCCACCTGCGCGACGCGTTGCACGACGCGTTCGTCGGCGTCGGCGACACCACCGACCTGCTGCTCACGCCGAACGTCGCCGCCACCGTCGCGACCCTGAAGAACGCCGGCGTTCGCATCGGGATCGTCTGCGACGTCGGCTTCACCCCGTCGACGACGCTCCGCCGCCACCTCGACCGGCACGGGCTGCTTGGGTCGTTCGACCACTGGTCGTTCTCCGACGAGGTCGGCTGCTACAAGCCCAGCCCGGTGATCTTCGAGCACGCCCTCGCCGGCCTGGGCGCGGTCGCCGAACGGACGGCTCACGTCGGCGACCTCCGGCGGACCGATGTGGCGGGCGCGCTGGCCATGGGCATGACCGCGGTCCGGTACACGGGCGTTCACGACGACGACTCGCAGTCCGAGCCGGAGGCGCACCATGTCGTCGCCGACCACGCCGACCTCCCGGGGGTGCTCGGCGTGGTGCCACACTTCAACTCATGAGCGTCCACCAGTGCCCCGAGTGCGAACTGCGCTTCGCGGACGAGAACGAGCTTCGCGACCATCTGGACACCGACCACCCCGGCTCGATCGGCGAGCACCTGCCCCACCCGGGCTCGCACGCCGACTGGCCGCACGCCGACTGACGAGCCCACGGAGGATCCCGTGCCGGACCGTACGCAGCTCTACCTCGACGGTGCCTGGGTGGCGCCGTTGGGCACCGCGACGATCGACGTCGTGAACCCCGCGACCGAGGAGATCGTCGGCCGCATTCCCGCGGGCACCGCCGAGGACGTCGACCGCGCGGTCGCCGCAGCACGGCGCGCGTTCGAGACGTGGTCGCAGACCTCCGTCGACGAACGCGGCAAGTACCTGTCGCGGATGTCCGAGGCGCTCGCGGCGCGGGGCGAGGAGATCGCCAGGACGATCACCGAGGAGATGGGATCGCCCGCCACGTTCGCGCAGAAGGTCCAGGCCGCGCTGCCCGTCGCCGTCATGGGGTCGTACGCGCAGATCCTGAGCGACTACGCGTTCGAGGAGACGGTCGGCAACTCGCTCGTCGTCAAGGAGCCGGTGGGCGTCGTCGGCGCGATCACGCCGTGGAACTACCCCCTGCACCAGATCGTCAACAAGGTCGCCCCGGCGATCGCGGCGGGCTGCACGGTCGTGCTGAAGCCCAGCGAGGTGGCGCCGTTCAGCGCGTTCCTCCTCGCGGAGATCTGCGACGAGGTCGGCTTGCCGGCCGGTGTGTTCAACTTCGTCACGGGCACCGGTCCCGTCGTCGGCGAGGCGATCGCGCGGCACTCGGGCGTCGACATGGTGTCGTTCACCGGGTCGACCGCGGCGGGCAAGCGGGTCACCCAGCTCGCGGCAGAGACCGTCAAGCGGGTCGCCCTGGAGCTCGGCGGCAAGAGCCCGAACGTCGTCCTCGACGACGCCGACTTCACCAAGATCGGCAAGATCGCGGTGGCCCAGGCGTTCTCCAACGCCGGGCAGACCTGCTCCGCGCTGACCCGGCTGCTGGTACCTCGCGACCGGCAGGCCGAGGTCGTCGAGCAGGTCCGGGCCGCGGCCGAGTCGTACGCGCCGGGCGACCCGGCGTCGGCCGAGACGCGGCTCGGCCCGCTCGTCTCGGCCGCCCAGCGCGACCGCGTGACCAACTACATCCGCCAGGGCATCGAGGAGGGCGCGACCCTCGTCACCGGCGGACCCGAGGCGCCCGAGGGATTCGACCGCGGCTACTACGTCCGGCCCACCGTCTTCGCCGACGTCACGCCGGAGATGACGATCGCGCAGGAGGAGATCTTCGGTCCGGTGCTCGCGGTCATGCCGTACGACGACGAGGCGGATGCGCTACGCATCGCCAACGACAGCGTCTACGGCCTGGCCGGCGGCGTGTGGTCCGGCGACGTGAAGCGGGCTACGGCGTTCGCGCGGCGGATCAGGACCGGGCAGGTCGACGTCAACGGCGGGCGCTTCAACCCGCTCGCGCCGTTCGGCGGCTTCAAGCAGTCGGGAACGGGCCGCGAGCTCGGCGTCCACGGTCTCGAGGAGTTCCTCGAGATCAAGGCGATCCAAATGTGACTTTTCTCG
>CBQZLL010000147.1:0-7969 GCA_967749945.1 uncultured Frankiaceae bacterium | reverse complement strand
CGGCCCGTCGGCGCTCTCGCCGAAGTACGACAGCAGCAGGCGGCCGCGGCAGCCGTGGCTCTCGGCGTACGCCCGGATCTGGTCGACCCGTGACTGGTCGAGCGTCCGCCGTGCCTCGGCCTCCCGCAACGCTGCGGCGACGACCTCCTCCACCGGCGGCCGGTCGGGCAGCAGCTCCAACGACCCGGTCGGGTCGACGCGGACGAACCCGCCGTGCGTGAGCTGTCCGAGCATCGCGGACAGCCGCGCGGGCGCGAGTCGCGAGACGGTACGGAGCTCGCGCAGGTCGACCGGACCGGCCGCCACGGCTTCGAGCAGCCGCGCGACCCGGGTCAGCGGCTCGACCGCGACCGAGCCGGCCGCGAAGAACCTCCGTAGCCCGAGGTCCTCCTGCCGGTAGAACAGCACCGCCTCCGACCGCAGCCCGTCGCGCCCGGCCCGACCGACCTCCTGGTAGTACGAGTCGAGCGAGTCCGGCACGTCGTAGTGGAGCACGAAGCGCACGTTCGGCTTGTCGATGCCCATGCCGAACGCCGTCGTCGCCACGACCACGTCGAGCCGGTCGCCGACGAACGCGTCCTGCACGTGGCGGCGTTCGGTCGCGGTCATGCCCGCGTGGTACGCGGCCGCGTCGATGCCGATCTCGCTGATCGTCGCGGCCAGCTCGGTGACCCGGGCCCGCGTGGCGGCGTAGACGATGCCGGGTTTCTGCTCGCCCGCCGCGCGCAGCACCAGCGCCTCGCGCTTGGCCTCCTCGCCGGTGAACGTCTCGACGTCGAGCCAGATGTTCGGCCGGTCGAAGCCGCGGACGACGACCTCGGGGTCCCGCATTGCGAGCCGGGTGACGATCTCGTCGCGCACCGGGGGCGACGCCGTTGCCGTGAGGGCGAGCACGGTCGGATGCCCGAGGGCGTCGACGACGCCGCCGATCCGCAGGTAGTCGGGCCGGAAGTCATGCCCCCACGCGCTGACGCAGTGCGCCTCGTCGACGACGAACAACGTCGGCCGTCCCGCCGCGATGTCCCGCACCACCTCCGGCGTTGCGAGCTGCTCCGGCGCGACGAAGAGGAACGACACCGCACCCGAGGCGAGTCCCTCGAACGCCTCGCGCCGCGCGACCGCGCCGACGTGGGAGTTCGCCGCCGCGACTCCGTCGATGCCGACCGCGCGCAGGGCCGCGACCTGGTTGCGCTGCAGCGCGATGAGCGGCGACACGACGACCGTCGGGCCGTCGAGGAGCAGGCCGGCGATCTGGTAGATCGCGGACTTGCCCGATCCCGTCGGAAGTACGGCGAGCGTGTCGCGCCCGGCGAGTAGCGCGTCGGTGGCCGCGCGCTGCCCGGGTCGGAGCGCGCCGAACCCGAACACCTCCGCGGCGAGGCGGTCGACGTCGATCTGGCGCGACGCTGGGGACACGCGTGGTCACGGCCTTCCTGTAGTGGAGGTCGTTCTTGCGGTACCCATTCGCGGGCGGCTCACGCGGGCAGCTCGAACCAGACCCTCTTGCCGGTCGGCGCCGCGTCCACGCCCCATCCCTCCGCGAGGGCGGCGACGAGGAGGATCCCGCGACCGGTCATGCGGGCATCGCTGGTATCGCGCTGCCGCGGCTGCTGCGGCACCCGGTCCGCGACCGCGACGCGGAGCCGGTGGTTCTCGAGATCGACCTCGAGCCGCATCGGCGAGCGGGCGTGGAGCACGACGTTCGTCACGAGCTCGCTGGTGAGGAGAACCGCGATCTGGGCCACCTCGGCCGCGACGAGGTCGCGAAGCTGCCGCTCGACGAACAGCCGGGCGACGCGTGCGGCGCGAGGCTCGGGTGGGAGATCGAGCGAGTCGTGCACAGTACTGGTCTCTCCCGTTTCGGCGGGATCAGTCCGCCGCGGGCGGACTAGCCTCCCGAGCATGGCTGGACTCCGCGCGCTGATCGACGGCGAGTGGCTCGCCGAGGGCTCCGGGGGCACCCGGGAGGTGCGCTCCCCGTACGACGGCGCGGTGCTCGGCGTCGTGCCCGCGTGCGGGCCCGCGGAGGTGTCCCGCGCGGTGGCCGCGGCCGGGGCGGCGCTGGCCCGTGACGACTTCCCGCGGCCGCTGCGCATCGCCGTCCTGGAGCGCGCCGCCGCCGGTCTCGCCGGCCGGGTCGAGGAGTTCGCGCGGACCATCGCGGGCGAGGCGGCGAAGCCGATCAAGACCGCGCGGATCGAGGCCGCGCGCGCGGTAGACACGTTCGCCGCCGCGGCGGCCGAGGCGCGGGTGCTCGCCGGCGAGGTCGTCCCGGTCGAGTCGGTGGCCGCGGGTGCTGGACGGGTGGCGTTCACGCTACGGGTACCCGTCGGTGTCGTCGCGGCGATCTCGCCGTTCAACTTCCCGTTGAACCTCGTCGCGCACAAGCTCGCTCCCGCCATCGCAGCGGGGTGTCCGGTCGTGTTGAAGCCCGCGACGCAGACGCCGTTGTCGGCGTTGCTGCTCGCGTCGTTGTTGCACGATCTCGGCGTGCCGCGCGGCTGGCTGAACGTCGTGACCGGTGGCGGGAGCACCGTCGGCGAGGCGCTGGTGACACATCCCGACGTCGCGTACGTCACGTTCACCGGTAGCCCCGAGGTCGGCTGGGCGATCGTCGGGAAGGCACCGCGCGCGAAGGTTCGGCTCGAGCTCGGCTCGAACTCGCCGCTCGTCGTCGCGGCGGATGGTGACTGGCGGGCGGCGGCGGAGAAGGCGGCGGTGGCGGCGTTCAGCCACGCGGGGCAGTCGTGCATCTCGACGCAGCGCGTGTACGTCGCGGAGGAGGTCGCCGACGAGTTCCTCGGCGCCTTGCTGCCGCGCGTCGAGGCGCTGCGCGCCGGCGACCCGATGTCCGAGGACACCGACGTCTCGTCGCTCATCAGCGAGGGCGACCGCGACCGGGTCATGGCGTGGCTCGACGAAGCTGTCGCCGGTGGCGCCAAGGTGCTCGCGGGCGGCGAGGTGGTCGACGGCGTCCTGCGGCCGACTGTCGTCGCCGACGTACGGCCGGAGATGAAGGTGGTCTGCCAGGAGGTGTTCGGTCCGGTCGTGACGGTGACCCGGTTCGCCGATTTCGGCGACGCGCTCGCGCAGGCCAACGACACCCGCTTCGGCCTGCAGGCCGGCGTGTTCACCCGCGACCTCGGTCAGGCGATGCGGGCCGCACGGGAGCTGCGCTACGGCGGCGTCCTGGTCAACGAGGTGCCGACGTGGCGCGCCGACCTGCAGCCGTACGGCGGCGTCAAAGACAGCGGCAACACGAGGGAGGGTCCCCGTTACGCCATCGAGGAGATGACCGAGCCCCGCCTCGTGGTGCTCTCCGCGTAGCCGCTCAGGGGCGCAGCACGTCGTTGGTGGGCGAGCCGTTGGTCTCGCCGTTGGCGTCGAGCACGCCGCCGGCGTCGACGAACGCGCGCTCGCCGGGCCGTAGCGACACGTCGGCGTACCAGCGGCCGCCGGCGAACGTCGCGGTCGCGTAGCGCCGCTTGCCGTGCGCGCGGGCAATGGTGACGACGGCCGAAGCGATCGGCGCGGTCGACGCCCACGGCCGGAACGCGCACTCCTTGCAGAGCACCCGGTCGCCGCTGTCGTGGACGTAGCGGAACGGCGACGCGTACGTCCGCGGGTACGCCACCGGGTCGACGACGAACGACACGCCCCCGCCGGGCTCGGCCCGCAGGTCGCGCGCGACGATGCCGCGCCACGGGCTCACGCCGAACGGCGACTCCAGGTGGTACGGCACGTTCGCGCCGCCCCGATGGATGACGCCGTCGACGACGAAGCGGTACGTCCCCGACGGCGTCGCGCCGAGCCGTGACGGGAACGAGTCGAACGCCTCGAACGACGCCGTCCAGCGCCACTCCTGCGACCCGGTCCGCGCGTTCGCCAGGCCCTGGACCCCTTGGGGGAGAGCGAGTTCGATGGGGATCTCGCCGGTCTGGTCGGCGTACGGCTGCCACGACCCGGACACGAGCCGGTCGACGCGGACGCGCGGTACGTCGACCGCGTTGTCCCCGCCGCGCCACGTCACCGACGCGGTCTGGAACCTCGTGACGTCCTTCGCCGGCGTCAGCAACGCGGCCGGGCCGACGTCGTCGGCGAGCGACTTCTCGTAGTTGTCGTACGCCGCCGAAGCCGCCTGCCCCAACGCGATGGCGAGCGCCTCCTGGCGCGGCTCGTCGGCGACGGCGATGGCGTTCGTCGGCTCGTCCGCGAGGTCCGGACCGCCCTTGAGGAAACCCGCCATCCGGACGAGTCGCGTGACCATGTAGTCGGCGGTGTGCGGACCGTACGACGTCAGCGCCTTCCGGTACGACTCGCGGCTCTGGTACTCGCGGTACGAGACCGTGTAGCCGTTGTAGTCGCCCGCGTGGCCGACGCCGACGGGCAGCGCGTAGCCGAGCTCTGCGGGCAGCTCCTCCTTGGTGAAGTTGCCGTAGATCTGCGTGACGTCCTTCGGCTCGCTCGTTGCCCGCGCGATGTTCGCCGGGTCGTCCCAGCCGCGGGCATCGTTGTGGATCTGCGCCTTCATGTGCTGGTACAGCGCGTCGGTGACGACGAGCGTGCCCGCGCCGCGGGTCGGTGGGTCGGGACAGGTCCACTTCGTGTCGGCGCGCTGCGTGCACTGCGCGGGCCAGTCGTAGCCGTCGTAGATGTTGCCCTGGACTTTGTCCGCGCGGCTCTCCAGGTTCTTGATCAGGTCGACCTGCGCCTCGCACGAGCACGACGCGAGCAGCACCTCGCCGATGCGCACGGCCTGCAGGTGGATGCGGACGTTCTCCTCGACGGTGCCGAACGACGGCGCGTCGTAGGAGTCGGGGACCGGGAGGCCCTCCTCCTTGAGGTTCTCCGCGACCATCGCGAGGTTGCCGGTGCCCGCGCGCTCGCAGTCGGGCAGTCCCGCGGCCGGGGCGCCCGGGTCGCCGTCGAGGGTTGGCTGGGTGCGGCAGTTGCCGACGCTCGGGTACGGGTGCGATGCCGGGCCAGGCGTCCAGCGGTCGTAGCTGCCGACCGGGACGTCGGTGCCGTACGGCACCTGGCCGCCGCCGAGCGCGAGCGTCGCGAGACCGCTCTCGACCGCGTCGGCGACGAGCCGCGCGCCGCGTTCCATCTGCGCGAAGCCGACGTGCGCCCACGCGCGGACGACACCATCGGGCAGCGTCAGGTGGTTGTTGGCGTCGTAGTACGGCCCCTCCGCCGAGCCGACGTCGCCCTGGCTGAACACCAGCGGCGCGCCGGTCTCCCGGTCGACCATCCGCTCCAGTGCGCCGACGTAGTCGGCCGAGATGAGGTTGTACGAGTCCAGCGACTCGGGGTGCTCGCCCCAGTTCATCCACGTCGCGATCGGCGTTCCGTCGAGCCCGGTGAACGACATGACGACGAGGCCGTGGTCGCCCTCCTCGTCGGGGTAGCCCGCGGGCGTGCCGTCGTCGCCGCGGCCGGGGTGGACGATGTTCCACTTGTAGACGGAGAACGGCACCGTCGTCGCGCCCATCCGGGCCGGCTTCAGCCGCGACTCCGCGGTGAGCACCGCCTGCGCCATCGCGCGCGCCTGGAACTCCAGCTCGCGCAGGTCGACCGCGTCCTGGAACAGCCACACCCCCGCGGCCGCCGTCGAGTAGTACGGCGACGAGTGGTCGTGCGTCACGCCGTAGAGGATGTGGTCGTACGTCACGCCAGAGCCGGCCGCCTGCAGGAGCTGGCCGACCCGGCGGAGCAGCAGGTCCTGCGCGAGGTAGTTGTCGGTCTTGAGCAGCGCGACGCGCTCGCCGTTGGTGCCCTGGACGACGATCGCGCGGGTCGTGAGGCGCGACTGGATGCCGTACGACGGCACCTTCTTCGTCGAGTGCAGGCTCGGGTCGGTCTCGTCCCCGAGGACCGCGTTGGCGACAGGCGAGCCGTCGTCGCCGTACTGGCCGGCACCGGCACCCACGTGCCAGGTGTCGTCGACGACGGCTGCGCCGGCGAGGAGCTGGCCGGCCGCGGTGGCCGAGGGTACGACCGCGGTGACCGGGAGGAGGGCAACGGCGGAGAGGGCAAGGGCGAGGCGACGCAACACGGCTCCAAGGGCAAGGAAGACCCGGGTATTCGCGTCCGGGTGACCGAGTCCTGCTCGGTACCGTGCCGCGCGCCGCGTTGCGGGCGTTTCCTACCCGGACGTCCCGTCGGCCAGGATCGGGGCGAACACTCGTTCCAGCGTCTGGACGTCGAACGGCTTGCTCAGGACGCGTACGCGGTGCGTCGCGGCGAGGATGCGCTGCCGTTCGGCCGGGACGGCGGTGACGAGTACGACGTGGCCGGGGTCGCGGCCGCTCTCGTGCAGCGCGGCGAGCACCGCGGCGCCGTCCATCTCCGGCATCGCGACGTCGAGCACGAGTACGTCGGGTACGGCGATCGCGCACGCGGCGACGCAGGCCGGCCCGCTCTCCGCGACGTCGCAGTCGTGGCCCCACCTGCGGATGTTGTCGCGGAGCAAGACCCGCATGTCCGGGTCGTCGTCCACGACGAGGAATCTCATGGCATTTCGAGCCTGACGCAGAAGCGCGACCCGACCGGGACGTTGGGCTCGTACCACGCGTCGCCGCCGGCGGCGCGGGCGAGGCCGCGCACGATGGACAGCCCGAGACCGGTGCCCGAGCCCTCACGGCGGCTGCCCGTCGATGCTTGCGAGAACTTGTCGAACAGCCGTGGCGCGAACTCGGCCGGCACGCCAGGACCGCTGTCGCACACGGCGAACACGGCCATCCCGTCTGCCGCCTCGGCCTCGATCCGGATCGGCGCGCCGCCGTACTTGCGAGCGTTGTCGAGGTAGTTGGTGAGGATCTGCTGCAGGTGGTCGGGGTCCGCGCGGACGACCAGGCCGGACGGCACCGACACCTCGACGTCGGGCTGCTCGTCGTATGTCTCGAGCAACCCCGCGACGGCCGCGGCGAGATCGACGTCCTGCACGTCGGGCTCGAGGTACCCGGCCTCGATGCGCGACATCTCGAGCAGGTCGGAGACGAGCCGGGACAGGCGACGGCTCTGCCGGTCGATGGTGCGGACGTACTCCATGCGGTCCGGCTCGGGCAGCCCGTCCCAGAATCGCAGCATCGTCGACGAGTACCCGAGGATCGACGTCAACGGTGTCTTCAGCTCGTGCGACACCATCGCAACGAAGTCGCTCTTCATCTCGTCGAGCGCGCGCAGCTCGGCGTTGACGGCTTCGAGCTGGCTGAGCGCAGCGCGCAAGGCGGCGTTCGCCTCGCTGACCTCGGCGGTGCGTTCGGCGACGCGTTGCTCCAGCGACCGCGACAGGTCCTGGACGGCGGCGAAGCCCTCGGCGTTCTCCAAGGCCGCGCCGGCGAGCGCTGCGACGAAGCCGGCGAGGCGTACCTCGTCCTCGTCGAACAGCGCGCTGACGTTGTGGTGCATGACGCCGAAGCACGCGACGACCCGGCCGCGGACGAAGATCGGCGCGGCCAGCGCCGACCGCGTACCGCTGAACACCAGGCTGTCGGTCACGTCGCCGCCCGCGGGCTCCCAGGCCACCGGCTCGCCGGCCGCGAGCGCCCGGCGCATCAGCGCGGTGCTGATTCCACTGCTCGACTCGCTCGTCGTCATCGTGCCGGACTCCGGGTCGACGAGGACGATCGAGCAGCTCTCCGCGCGCAGCAGCGCGAGCGAGGCCGTACGTACCTCCGCGAACACCGCGTCCGGGCTCAACGCGGACGCGATGCCACGCCCCGCGCTGAGAACCACGTCGAACCGGTCGGCCAGCGACAGCGTCGGCAACGCGTCCTCGTCGGGCTCCGGCTCGGCCGGTGCGAGCGCGGCCAGGGCAGAGGTCATCTCGGCGACCGCGGGCCAGCCCAGCGTCGGGCCGAGGCGGGTGTATGCCGTGCGCGACTCCGCCTCCTCGTGCCGCATCCGCAGCGTCGCCGCGACCGATACCGACTCGGCCAGCAGCCGCCGCGCGCGGCGGCGGTGG
>CBQZLL010000146.1:0-7978 GCA_967749945.1 uncultured Frankiaceae bacterium | reverse complement strand
GCACAACCTCGCCAAGATCACGAAGTTCTGGGACGGCCGAACCGATCCGGGCCGTCTCGCCAGGCCCTACTAGCCCAGGTAGGTCTTGCGCAGGTCGCCCGACCGTTCGAGGTCGGCACCGCGGCCGTCGAACGTCAGCGTCCCCTTCTCCATGATCAGCGCCTGGTCGGCGTACGGGAGCACGCCGACGTTCTGCTCGATGATGATGACCGTCGTCCCGGCGTCGTTGATCTGCGACACGACCTCGAACACCGTCTGCGCGAGCTTCGGCGACAGGCCGAGTGACGCCTCGTCGATGAGCATCAGCCGCGGTCGCGACATCAGCGCACGGCCGATCGCGAGCATCTGCTGCTCGCCGCCGGACAGCGTCCCGGCCATCTGGTCCTTGCGCTCGTCGAGCCGCGGGAAGTACCCGAACACCTGCTCGACGCTCTCCTGCACCTCGCGGCTGTTCTTGCGGGTCCAGGCGCCGAGCCGCAGGTTGGTGAGCACGCTCAGCGCGGGCCATACCCGCCGCCCCTCGGGGACGAGCGCGACGCCGTGCTTGACGATCTTCGGCGGCGGCATGTTCGCCAGGTTCACGCCGTCGAAGCGGATCTGCCCGGTCCACGCGGGGAGCAGCCCGGCCATGGCGTTGACCGTCGTCGTCTTGCCCGCGCCGTTGAGGCCGAACATGACGGCGGTCTGGCCCTCCTCGACGTTGAACGAGATGCCCTGGAGGACCGGCAGGATGCCGTAGCCGGTACGCAGGTCTTCGACCTCGACGAGGCTCATTCCGTGCCCTCCTCGGGCGCCTTCGCGCGCGGCGCCTTCTTCGCGGCCGGCTTGCGGGGCGCGGCGGGCTTGCGCGGCGCGCGCGGCTTCGTCGCCGCCTCGTGCGTCGCCTTGTCGAGCGCCTCGTCCGCGGCGGTCTCGTACGTCGCGGCGAGTGCCTCCGGCGCCTCGCCGCCGAGGTACGCCGCGACGACCTCGGGGTGCGTCTGGATCACCGAGGGCTGGCCCTCGGCGAGCAGCCGGCCGAAGTTGAGCACGTACACGTGGTCGCACACCCGCAGGACGAGCGGGACGTGGTGCTCGATGAGCAGCATCGTCAGCCCGAACTCCTGGCGCAGCGCGACCAGCCGGTCCCCGAGCACCTCGGACTCCTCCGGCCCCATGCCGGACGACGGCTCGTCGAGCAGCAGGATGTCGGGGTCGGTCGCTAGCGCGCAGCCCAGCTCGAGCAGCTTCAGCGTGCCGTACGACAGCCCCCCGACCCGCGTGTCGCGGATCGCGCCCAGCTCCAGCAGCTCGAGGATCGCGTCGGCGCGCGCCTCCAGCGCCCGCTCCTCGCGCCACGACAGCGGCGCCCCGACCAGACCGCTCGCGACGTCGTATTCGATCTTCGCGTGCTGTGCGGTCTTCAGGTTGTCGATGGCGGTCGCCGACTTCACCATGCCGACGTTCTGGAACGTCCGGCCGAAGCCCATCGCCGCCTTGCGGTGCGGCGGCACCCCGGTGACGTCCTCGCCGCGGTAGCGGACGCTCCCGGTGTCCGGCTTGTAGAAGCCGGTGATGCAGTTGAACGCGGTCGTCTTGCCGGCGCCGTTCGGGCCGATGAGCCCGACGATCTCCCACTCGTTGACCGCGAGGTTGACGTCCTCGAGCGCCTGGAGACCGCCGAAGCGGATCGACAGGTCGCGGACCTCAAGCACGGACACTGGAGCCCTCCCCCCCTGCCGGTCCGGCGTCGTCGTCGTGGCGGAACGAGAACCGGCCGCCGCCGATCCATCGGGTGACCGGCCGTGCCTGTTGCGCGATCCCGCCAGGGAACTGCAACAACGTCAGCAACAACAGCAGCGAGCCGATCAGCCGGGTCGCGAACTGAATCCGCTCCTCGCCGAACCCGGGAACGAACAGGAACCCGTTGACGAGGAAGCTGTGCAGCCAGCGGTAGCGCTCGATCGCGAGCTCGAGCCCGAGCGGCGAGAAGATCAGCGCACCGACGACGACGCCGAAGCGAGAGTTCAGGCCGCCGACGACGACCATGAGGACGAAGGTCAGCGCGAGGAAGAAGTCGTAGTCCTCGCCGGTCACCTGCTCGGAGGTGAACGCGAACAGCGCGCCCGCGAGCCCCGCGATCGCACCGGACATGACGAACGCGAGCAGCTTGTACGCGGTGACGTTGATGCCGAACGCCGCCGCGACGCGCTCGTTCTCGCGCAGCGCGAACAGAGCCCGCCCGGTCTTGGTCCTGGTCAGCCGCCAGTCGACGTACAGGACGACGACGAGGATCGCCAGGCAGAAGAAGTAGTAGCGGCGCGGCTCGAACAGCCAGTCCGGCTTGTTCGCCGGCTGCCCGGCGCCGCCGTTGGTCAGGTCCGGCTGCTGGAACATCGACGCTTCCAGCGTGATGCCGAACACCAGCGTGATGAGCGAGAGGTAGAGGCCGGTGATCCGCAGCGCGACGAACCCGATCAGCAGCGCGAACACCCCGCCGGCCACGACCGCGATGACCAGCGACAGCACGAACGGCACTTGGTGGACGGTCAGCGAGTACGCCGCGGCGAACGCGCCGATGCCCACGAAGCCCTGGTGTCCGAGGCTGAGCTGGCCGGTGTAGCCGATGAGGATGTTCAGGCTCACACCGACGAGCGCGAAGGTGAACCACACGGTCGCGCGGCCGACGGTGTCCGGCCCCGGGAGCATCGTGAGCACCCACCACGCGGCGAGCACGGGGAGAACGCCGCGCGCCAGCCAGCCCGGCAGGCTCGGGCGGAACCGTGGCGCCGCGGGCGCGGCCGCTTCGGGAACGGACGCTTCTACCGTCGCCATCACGCCTCCTTGCCGAGCAGGCCGGAGGGCCTGACCAGCAGGACCGCGAGCAGCGTGAGGAACACGAAGATCCGGTTGCCGCCCGGGATGAGCGTCGTCGGGACCCACTTGTTGCCGAACTGCTCGACGATGCCGATGATGACCCCGCCGACGAACGCGCCCGGCAGGCTGGTGATGCCGCCGAACACCGCCGCCGTGAACGCCGGGATCAGCGCGGCGCTGGTCATGAATCCCGGCCCGAACAGCGTCGTCGGCGCGAGCAGGATGCCGGCGGCCGCGCCGAGGACCCCGGCCATCGCCCAGGTCAATGCCGAGATGCGGTTGACGCTGATTCCGACCAGGCTCGTCGCGATCGGCTCCTGGGACACCGCGAGGATCGCGACGCCGGTCCGGGTCCGGCTGAAGAACAACGCGCTCGCGACCGCGAGGACGCCGAGCACGGCGACGATGAGCACCTGCTGGTAGGTCACCTGGAGGTCGCCCGACGTGAGGAGGTTGCCGTGGATCGCCGGCCGCGCGGTGAGCGGGTTGGCGCCGGTGAACATCAGCTCGACCGACACGGCGAGCAGGGCGACACCGGCCGTCGCGACGACGGTCGTCACCTTCGGCTGACCGAACAGCGGCCGCGCGACGAGTCGCTCGGTGACCAATCCGAACAGCGTCCCCGCGAGCAGGCCGATCAGGACTGCGACGCCGTAGGGCACCTTGGGCACGACGCCCACGCCGACGACGAACGCGTACGTCAGCAGGGCGGCGACGGTCCCGAACTCGCCCTGGGCGAAGTTGAAGATCCGGTTGCCCTTGTAGAGCAGCACGAGACCCAGGCCGAGGAGCCCGTAGAGGGCTCCCTGGATCGCTCCGGAGACGAGAGGGGTGAGGACGTCCGCGTTGAAGCTCGCCGCGACTACCAACGCCTCACCCGTCCTCTACGAGATCGGCCCGCCTGCCGTGACGTACTGACGCTTGGTGCAGTCGCTCTTCAGCATGTAGGCCGCGGTACCGCCGAAGTGATCGGACGGACTGTACCGAACACCGGGGAACACGCCACCGGGGAACGTCGACTTCTCGAGCTGCGCCATGACGTTCTCCCGGGTGAGGTTGCCACCCGTGGCGAGCAGCACCTTCTCGAGGAACTCGGAGAAGCCCCACAGCGTCAGCTCGATGTCGTCCTTCGCCCGCCCGCCGTCGGCGTCGAGGAACGCCTTCGGCGCCCGGTCGAGCCCGGGGAACGGCGAGAGGAAGCGACCGTCGTAGCCGCCCGACTCGGTGGTGCCGGCGCACGCGACGTCGGCGATCGTGTTGACGCCCATGCTGACGCCGACGCCGGTCCAGATCGGCTTGTAGATCGCGCTCTGCGTCTGCCGGACGACCTTGAGGAAGAACGTCGGCTGGCCCAGGAAGTACACGACCGGGTACGCGCCGCCGCGCAGCTTGTTCGACAACGTGACCGCGTCGCTGTCCGAGCCCGCCTTGGGGATCAGGATGGCGTCGTACGCGATGCTGCGTGCCGAGAGCGCCTGCGTCATCGCGTTACGCGCGTCGGCGAAGTTCGGCGTGTCGGAGGTGACGACGGCCCACTTCTTCCCGGCGCCAGGGTTCAGGTAGTTCTGCGACTGCGCCATCTTGATGACGAGCGGCGCCTGCTCCTTGTACGTCATCGATGCGGCGAAGTAGGTGGGGATGCCCCCGAGGCCGTTCTCGGTGACACCGGCTGAGATGTACGGCGTGTGCGCGCGCTGGAGCGTGCGGTCGCGGGCGCAGGCCTGGATCTGGTCGGTGCCGGCGCCGCCGAAGACCATGAAGTGGTCGCGCGCCAGCTCCTGGCAGACACGGATCGCGCCGGACGGCTTGTACGTGTCGTCCTTGACGTCGAGGACGACCTTGCGGCCGAAGATCTTCCGGTTCTCCCAGTAGTTCTTGGCGCCCTTCTCGAACGACGCCTGCGGCAGCGGCGACGCGCCGGTCAGCGGCGCGTGGATGCCGATGCGGATCTCGGTCGCGGTGATGCCGATGGTCGTCCCCGCGAGCGGGATGCCGTTCGTCCCCGTGCCGGTGCCGATCCCCGTGCCGGTACCCGTGCCGCCGGTGCCGGTACCGGTACCCGTGCCGCCGGTGCCGGTCGCGGTACCCGTGCCGCCGGTACCGGTGCCGGTTCCCGTGCCGGTGCCGTCGGTCCCGGTTCCCGTGCCGGTGCCGTCGGTCCCCGTGCCGGTGCCGTCACCCGTACCGCCGAGACCGCCCCCGCTCGCCTTGAGGCTCTGGTACGTGCCCTGCTTGAGGCCGCACCCCGCCGCGAGCAGGACGAAGGCGAGACCGCTGACGCATAGACGGCTCATGCGGAGGTGACGCGAGGTCATTGCTGGCTCCCTGGCTGGGCGTCGAACGGAGCTCGACGCCGGTGCTAGACGATGCGCGGCCGGGCCGGCCGGGTGGCGCGGACCGGAGCGCCGGCGGGGATGTTGAGACGGTACCGGCCGCCGCCGCGGGCCTTCGGACCAGTGGCGGTGGCAGGTTCGAGAGGATCGCCGAGGATGAGCGACGCGGTGCCGAGCAGCAGCACGCCGCCGAGCAGCGCGAACCAGAACACCGGCGTGAGCGCGTGGTCCGCGTCGAACGGCGACGACGCGACCGGCTGGATCGCGACCGGCGCGCGGCTCTCGACGACGGGGACGGGGGGCGCCTGCGGCTGGGGCTGCGGGTTCGGGACGAACACCGTGCCGCCGGTCTGCGGCAGCGCCGGAGGTGCGACCGGCGCGACGTACGGCGGGATCTCCGGCGCCGCCTCGGCCGGCGTGTACGAGATCGACGCGGTCACCTTGGCCTTGCCGAGGAAGCTGAGCTGGAACGGGTCGTCCTCGTCCTCCTGCGGACGGATGGCGAGCCCGAAGTTGTCCTTACCGTCGACCCAGTCCTGCGCGTACACGGTGGCGTCGAACGTGTAGGAGTTCTTCGCCTTGTCGTACTGGCCGAGGATCCCGTCAGTGCAGTCGTCGTCCGGCTTCGACTCGAACGCGTCGCCGTAGCCCTCGCCGAACCCGATCTTCGGCACGCAGGCGATGATCGGCGGCTGCCCGCCCCGCGGGGTCTGCCCGGGAACCTGGTTGACCTCCTGCGCGAAGACGTTGTGCGCGGCCGGGTCGACGAAGATCGTGAAGGCGAAGGAGTCGATGAACGAGCCCTCGGGGATGAAGTAGATGTCCCAGGCGAGGTATGTCTCCTTGTCGGGCACGGAGACCTTGCTGCCGTCCGGCTTGGTCTCGGTGTCGCCCTTGTACGCGACCGCGAGGTCGCCGTCGGGAACGCCGGAGACGGGCGCCGGGACGGGCTGGTACGGGACACCGACCTCCGGGACCGAGCCGTACGTCTGCGCGCTCCAGAACCACGCGGCGGTCTCGACCAGCACCGGCGCGGTGTCGGCGTGCGCGGGCAGCATCCCCACGGGGAAGATCGCGCCCACCGCGACAGCGGTGCTGAGCAGGCGGTATGCCGTACGCACTGAGTCCTCCGGGCGAGCGCAGTGTGAAACCAGATATCACTTCTTCGCCGTGCACGACTGGGAGTCCTGCGCGGGCGCGGTGGTTCACCGGAACGTCAACCGAGTGTAGGTGCTGAACGGACCTGGCAACAGTCCCGAAACGGACATACCGGATGCCTGCCGCCTGCGTGACAGGATCGCTCGCGATGGCAACCCTCCCGCGCCGGCTGCCCCGGCCGCCGAGTCGCGAGGTCGCGGTGCTCAGCGCGGTGGCGTTCAGCGTCGCGGTGGGCTTCGGTCTGGTCGCGCCGGTCATCACCCGCTTCGCGAAGTCGTTCGGCGTCGGGACGGCGGCGGCGGGCGCGGTCATCAGCGTGTTCGCGCTCATGCGGCTCGTCTCGGCGCTCGGCTGCGGACGGCTGGTCAACCGCATCGGCGAACGATTCGTGCTCGCGCTCGGCATCGGCATCGTCGGCGTCTCGTCGGCGCTCGCGGGCGCGTCGCAGTCGTACGTCCAGCTCCTCGTGCTGCGCGGGGCCGGTGGCGTGGGGTCCGCGATGTTCTCGGTGTCGGCGATGAGTCTCGTGCTGCGGTCGACGACGCCGGACCAGCGGGGACGCGCTGTCGGGCTGTTCAGCGGCGCGTTCCTGCTCGGCGGCATCGGCGGACCCGCCGTCGGCAGCACCGTCGCGCACCTCGGCTTCCGGGCGCCGTTCTTCATCTACGCGGGCACGCTGCTCGTCGCAGGGGGCATCGGTCTCGCGCTGCTGCCGCGGACACCGTTGGCCGATCCCCCGGTGGCGGCGGGGGCGCCGCCGGATACGACGCTGTGGCAGGCGTTCCACTCCCGCGCGTACCGGGCGGCGCTGGCCGCGAACCTCGCCGACAACTGGGCCGCGCTCGGCGTGCGCAGCGCCCTGATCCCGCTGTTCGTCGCCGACGTCCTGCACCTCGGCGACAACTGGACGTACATCGGGTTCTTCGTCGTCGCCGGCGTCAACGGCGCGGTCCTCTACCCGGCCGGCCGCTGGGCCGACCAGCGCGGCCGCCGTCCCGTCCTGCTCGCCGGGCTTGTGGTGTCGGCGGGCGCGATGACGTTGCTCGCCGTCGACGAGACGCTCGCGTCGTACCTCGTCGCGATGGGCCTCTTCGGGTTCGGGTCGGGGCTGCTCGACGTCGCGCCCGCGGCGGTCGTCGGCGACGTCGTCGGCGGGCGCAGCGGGACGACGGTGGCGGCGTACCAGATGGCCGGTGACGCGGGGTCGGTGGTCGGGCCGTTCGCCGCGGGGGCGCTGGCCGACAAGGCGTCGTACGGCGCCGCGTTCGGCCTCACCGCCGGGGTGCTGGGCGGCGCGGCGCTGCTCGCACTCGCCGCGCCGGAGACGCGGGTCGCACCGTCCGTGGCGGTTCCGGACTAGCCTTTCGATCATGACTTTGCGGAACGTGATCCTGACCGCGCACATCCTCGTCGCGATCGTCACCATCGGGTGGCTCGCGACACAGTCGATGATCGTTCCGGGCATGATCCGGAGGGGTCCGTCGATGGCGCCGTTCGTCCGCGCCGGGGCAACCCTGGCCAAGCGGATCGGCCCGATGAGCGGCCTGGTGTTCCTCCTGGGCATCTGGCTGGTGCTGCGCGACAGCCACGACCTCTACACGTTCGGCAAGGCGTGGGTCAGCGTCGCCATG
>CBQZLL010000145.1:0-8083 GCA_967749945.1 uncultured Frankiaceae bacterium | reverse complement strand
CCTGCTGCTCGCCCAGCACAGCGTCGCCGGGTACACCGTCCCCGAGGCACTGGCCTGGACTGGCCGTACGCCCAAGGCTGAGCGCGAGATGCGCGCGCGGGCGGCCGAAGCCGTTGCGGCCCTGGGCTTCGAGACGTACCGGGACACGCCGGTGAAGTACCTGTCGCACGGCCAGCAGCGCATCGTCGAGCTGGGTTGCGTGCTCGTCACCGCGCCCGAGCTGGTCATGCTCGACGAGCCGTCGGCGGGCATGTCGCCCGGCGCCGCGGAGAACCTCGCGACCCGGCTGGCCGACATCCGCACTGAACTAGGTAGGACCGTTCTCGTCATCGAGCACAACATCCCGCTCGTCCTCGACCTCTGCGACGACCTGTACGTGCTCGACGCGGGCCAGGTCATCGCGCAGGGTCCGGCGCGCGAGGTGGCCGCGCTGCCCGAGGTCGTCGGCGCGTACCTCGGCGAGGCGGTGCCGGTATGAGAAATCCCCACGACCGCGCTTCGCGCGCCCGCGGGGGCCCCGAAAAGCCCGCGCCGCTGCTGAAGGTCGAGGACGTGGTCGCGGGCTTCGGTCCGACGACGGTCCTCCACGGCTTGAGCTACCAGGTCCAGCACGGCGAGATCGCCGGCATCTTCGGGCTCAACGGCGCGGGCAAGAGCGTCTCGATGAAGGTGCTCGCGGGCATCGTCCCGGCGCGGTCCGGGCGGATCGTGTTCGACGGCCTCGACATCACGACGATGACGCCCGAGCAGCGCGTCGAGAAAGGCATGGCGCACGTCCCGCAGGGGCGGCAGGTGTTCGCCGCGCTGACCGTCGAGCAAAACCTGCGGCTCGGCGCGTACACCTTGCGGCGGCGCAACCGCGCGAAGTACCAGGGCATCCTCGACGGCGTCTACGACCGCTTCCCGATCCTCGGCGAGCGACGCGACCAGACCGCGGGCACGATGTCGGGCGGCCAGCAGGCGTCGCTCGCGGTCGCGCGTGCGTTGATGGCCGAGCCGTTGCTCATGCTGGTCGACGAGCCGTCGGCGGGGCTCGCGCCGCTCGTCGTGCAGGAGCTGTTCGGGACGCTGCGCGAGGTCGCCGCCACCGGCGTGACGATGGTGCTGGTCGAGCAGAACGTCACGTTCGGCCTCCAGCTCGCGCACACCGCGCACATCCTCCAGACCGGCCGCATCGTGCACTCCGGCGCGGTCGCGGACCTCGACCAGCAGTCGGTCGCGTCGTACCTCGGCGTCGGGCGGCTGCTCACCGCGGGGGTCTCCGGAACGCTGGCCGCGAGGAGCCGGACATGACCGAGTCGAACGTCCGCCCGCTCGCCCAGCGGCACGCGTCGACCGCGGTCGCGCAACGCGTCCTCGCCGACCTGGACGCGCTCATCGCGTCGATCGGCGACGCGTTGCAGGCGGAGATCCCCGAGTACGGCGCAATGTCCGCCGCGGTGATGACCGAGGACGTCCTGCCGGTCACCCGGCGGGTCGTCACGACGTTCTTCGACGCGGTCGTCTCGGGCTCGCCGATCGGACCGAAGGCGATCCGCGGCTTCGAGGAGTCGGGGCGCAAGCGGCTCGAGATGGGCGTCCCGCTGGAGTCGGTGCTGCACGCGTACCGGATCGCCGGGCGCGTGACGTGGCACGCGGTCAGCGACGTCATCCATCCCGGCGAGGAGCACCTGCTCGCCGACCTGGCCGCGCAGTGGATGGACTACATCGACGTCGCGTCGTCGGCGGTCGCGCGGACGTACATGAGCGCGTCGGCGGAACGCCTGCGCAGCCTCGACGCGCGCCGCCGCGAGCTGGTCGAGGCGCTGCTCACCGCGACCGACCCCGGCGAGGTCGCGGCGGTGTCGCTGCGGTTCTCGACGATCCTCGCGGCGGCGTACGTGCCGGTCCTGGTCGCCGGCACGGGCGTGGCGAGCCGTATCGACGCGCTCATCACGACCGCGCCCGCGCGGACGCTCGGCGGCCACCGCGGCGACCGCATCCTGCTGCTCGTCCCGGACGCGCTCACCGACCTAGGCCCGCTCGTCGCGGCGGCGCCGTCGGCGCTCCTCGCGTGGGGCCGTCCGGCCGCGCCCGGTGCCGCGTTGCTGGACGAGGTCGGTCACGTCGAGGCGCTGCTCGAAGCGGCGGTGAGCGAGAGCCGGACGGCGGGCGCGTACGGACCCGACGACCTCCTGGTCGAACAGCTGCTGCTCGGCAACGACCGCGTCGCGGCCGCGCTGCGCCGCAGGGTCCGCGACCTGCTCGCCGCGCGCGACCCGGGCGGCGCGATCACGTCGACGCTGCGCGCGTACCTCGCGACCGGGTCGATCCCGGAGACCGCGCGGCGCGAGGTCGTGCACGCGAACACCGTGGCGTACCGGCTCGGCCGGGTCCGCGACCTGACCGGCCTCGACCCGCGGGTGCCGGTCGACGCCGCGCTGCTGGTGCTGGGGCTGGGGATCGGAGACACGCCGTGAGGGGACTCATCGGAGGGCAGCCGCTCACCGTCCGGTCGATCTTCGACCGGATGCGTACGGTCTACGCCGACGGCGAGATCGTCGACGCGCGCGGGCGTACGACGTACGGCGACCTCGCAGACCGGGTGCTGCGGCTCGTCACGGTGCTGCGCGACTTGGGGGTCCGCCCTGGCGACCGGGTCGCGTCGTTCGCGAACAACAGCGCCCGCCACGTCGAGCTGTACTACGCCGTGCCACTCGCCGGCGCAGTGCTGCACATGGTCAACATCAGGCTGTTCGACGAGCAGATCACCTACATCGTCGAGCACGCGGGCGACACGGTCCTCGTCGCCGACGACGACCTCATGGAACGGTTGCCCGACCTGCCCGGCGTGAAGCACGTGCTCGGCATGGACGAGGTCGCGACCCGGGTCGACGCGGCGGCGCCGTGCCTCGACCTGCCGGAGCTGGACGAGGACGACCCGTGCGGCATCTGCTACACGTCGGGCACGACGGGGATGCCGAAGGGCGTGGTGTTCAGCCACCGCGCGACGTACCTGCACGCGATGGCGGCCTGCATGGTCGACCACCTCGGCATCGGCGAGCGCGACCGGGTGCTGCCGGTGGTGCCGCTGTTCCACGCGTGCGGATGGGGGCTGCCGTACGTCGCGCCGTTCACCGGCGCGGAGCTCGTCTTCGCCGGCGGAGATACCTCCCCTGAGAACCTCGCGCGGCTCATCGAGACGGAGCGTGTGACGTTCGCCGCCGGCGTGCCGACGATCTGGACCGCGCTGCTGCCGTTCGCCGAGCGCGGCGCGTTCGACCTCTCGTCGTTGCGGACGCTCGGTGTCGGCGGGGCCGCGACGCCCGGTCCGCTGATGGAGGCGTGGGACGCGCTCGGCGTCGAGATCCTGCAGATCTGGGGGATGACGGAGACCGCGCCCGTCGCCTGCGCGTCGCGACCGCGGCGCCGTCATCGGGGTCTGTCGAAGGACGAGCTACGCGCCGTCCGGCTCAAGACCGGAACCATCTTCAGCGGTCTCGAAGCGCGGATCGTCGACGAGTCCGGCAACGAGCTGCCCTGGGACGGCGTCTCCGTCGGCGAGCTGGAGTGCCGCGGCCCGTGGGTCGCGACCGGCTACTACGACGACCCCGGACTCGGCGACCGGTTCCACGACGGGTGGCTGCGGACCGGCGACATGGCGTTCATGGAGCCGGACGGCTACTTCAAGATCGTCGACCGCAGCAAGGACCTCGTGAAGTCCGGCGGCGAGTGGATCTCCTCGCTCGACCTCGAGGCGGCGATCATGTCCCACCCGCTGGTCCGCGAGGCCGCGGTCGTCGGCGTGAAGTCGACGAAGTGGGACGAACGGCCGGTCGCTGTCGTGGCCCCCGTCGACGGTGTCGCGCCGACGCTCGACGACCTGCACGCGCACCTGGCCGGACGCGTCGCGAAGTGGTGGCTGCCCGACGACGTCGTCGTCGTCGCGGAGATCCCGAAGACGAGCGTCGGCAAGTTCGACAAGAAGGCGATCCGCGCCCAGCTAGCAGATCGGCAACTGCCATGAGCGAGATGTTCGAGGTCACGACCGACGACGGGGTACGGCTGCAAGGCGAGCGCTGGCCGGGTCGCGACGGCGCGCCCGCCGTCCTCGGCCTGCACGGCATCACCGCGAACCGCAAGGGCTTCCTGTCGGTCGTCGAGGCGTTCGACGGCGATGTGGACTTTGTGTCGTTCGACGCGCGCGGTCGTGGCCTGTCCGACAAGCCGGCCGACCCCGCGGCGTACGGCCACCGCCGCAACGGCGCGGACGCCGCCGCCGTCCTCACCGCGCTGGGGCTCAGCGACGTGGTCGTGCTCGGGCAGTCGATGGGCACGTGGGTCGGCGAGCAGCTCGCCGCGCACCATCCGTCGCTGGTCCGGGCACTCGTCCTCTGTGACGGCGGGTACTTCACCGACCTGCCACCGGGCAAGGACCCCGCCGAGGCGGTCAAGGGCATCATGGGTCCGGCCTGGCTGGACCGGTTGCGCACGACCGTGCCGTCGCGCGACCTGCTGTTCGGCGCGTTCCGGGCGCTGCCCGCGTTCGACGGCTGGTGGAGTCCGCTGTTCGAGGAGTTCCTCGACGCCGGGCTGGTGGACGTCGAGGGCGGCGTACGGGCGCGGTGCAGTGACGTCGGCGCGGAGGTCGACTCGGTCGACTACTTCACCGGAACGCCGCCGTACGTCAAGGCGGACCTCGCCCTGGTCACCTGTCCCGCGCATCTGGTCCGCGCCGAGCACGGCTTCGCCATCTCGCCGGAGACGATGGCGCCGATGATGACCGAACGGGCGGTCGAGGAGTTCCAGGCCGCGCTGCCGCAGTTGACGGTCGAGACGGTGCCCGGCACCAACCACTACTCGGTCAACTTCGGTCCGGCCGGCGCCGCGGTCCTCGCGGACGCCATACGGAAGTTCCTGCCATGAGGCGCGTCGGGCTCGTCGCGCTCCTCGTAGCGTTGCTGCCGATGCCCGCGCAGGCCGAGGTGCGTGGCGAGCCGCAAGGGCCGGCGAAGGTGCGGTTCGGCAAGGGCTTCCCGGCGTTGAAGGACGCCGAGTGGAAGTTCCGGATCGGCGGGTTCGGCGGCGTCAAGCCGCGCGCCGCGCGCAAGCACGTCCCGGTCATCTTCGTGCACGGCAACAACGTCGACGCCGCCGACTGGTACCCGGTCCGCGACGCGTTCAAGAAGGCCGGGTGGACCGACCAGGAGTTGTGGGCGCTGTCCTACAACGGCCTCGGCTCGAACAACGGCACCGCGCTGCACACCGCGAACCCGGAACGCGACTCGGAGCACACCGAGATGGGCTGGGACGGCCAGGCACGGGTGACGTCTGACGACGTCAACGTCCCCGACCTGTACGCGTTCATCAAGGCGGTGCGTACGTACACCGGGTCGGCGAAGTTCACGATCGTCGCGCACTCGCTCGGCGTGACGCTGGCGCGCAAGACGTTGAAGGTGCACCCGGAGCTGCGCAAGGACCTCGTCGCGTTCGTCGCGA
The DNA here is from genome assembly GCA_967749945.1 of uncultured Frankiaceae bacterium. Lineage (GTDB taxonomy): Bacteria > Actinomycetota > Actinomycetes > BP-191 > BP-191 > BP-191. The sequence goes on along the minus strand of CBQZLL010000145.1, from coordinate 2,605 downwards.
TCGCGGGCGCGAACCACGGCACGTCGCTCTGCCCGCCAGGGTCCGAGGGTCAGGTCGCGTCGTGCGACGAGATCGCGGCCGGGACGCCGTGGCTCGCCGCGCTCAACGGTCCGGGCGGCAAGGACGAGACGTTCAAGCCGGCGAAGTGGCTGACCGTCTACGACGGCACCGGCGCGGGCGACCCCGGCTACGTCGGCCCTGATTACGCGCCGTCGCCGGTCCTCAAGGGCGCGACGAACAAGACGTTCCCCTACACGTACCACAACGACCTGCGGCTCGATCCCTCGATCGTGCTCGTGTACCGGACGTTCGTGGAGTCGTCGGAGCGCGGGGTTCGCTAGCCGACCGACGTCATGGACGGTGGTACGGTCGCGACGACGTCAACGTCGTCGATCGAACGGGGGCTTCCGTGGATGCAGTACGCCGACTGCGGCTGTACAAGGAGACGCTCAACGAGCTGGCCGGGGAGGAGTTGGAGCAGGTCGGTGCGGGCGTCCCCGAAGACTCGGTGCCCACGGTGTTGCCGGTCCGCAGCTGCCTGCTCCCGTGCCCCACCGACCCGCAGTTCAGCTGCTTCTGCACCACCTGATTCGCCGATTGGCTCCTGGCCGGCTCGTCGCGGTGGCCTGGTTCCGGTCGGGGCCGCGCTACGAGTCGCGCTTGGCGAACGCGGTTCCCCCGGACCGCGACGGGGCAGGCTCCCTCTCGTGCCAGTCCCTCGTGTGCAGCGCGGAGTGCTGCTGCTGGCGTTGTCCGTCGTCGGCGGGCTGCTCGTCGCGGGTCTCGCGTTCCCCATCGTCGGGTCGCTCGGCATCGCCGCGCGAGCCGGCGTGGACTCGTTCGACGCGTTGCCCGACGAGCTGGTCGAGCCGCCGCTGCCGCAGACCTCGCGGATCCTCGCCGCGGACGGCTCGACGCTCGCGGTCGCGTACTTCAACGAGAACCGCGTCGTCGTCCCGCTCTCGCGCGTTCCGAAGGTGATGCAGTACGCGATCCTCGCCATCGAGGACGCGCGCTACTACGAGCACGGCGGCGTCGACCTCAAGGGCCTGCTGCGCGCGCTGGTTCGCAACAGCCAGGCCGGAGAGATGCAGCAGGGCGGGTCGACCATCACGCAGCAGTACGTCAAGAACGTCCTCGTCGAGCACGCCAGCGCGGGCGGCGCGAAGCAGACCGTCGCGGAACGCTCCGCCGCGCGGAAGGTCCGCGAGGTCCGCTACGCCATCGCGCTGGAACGCCGCTACAGCAAGCGGCAGATCCTCGAGAAGTACCTCAACATCGCGTACTTCGGCGACGGTGTGTACGGCGTCGGCACCGCCGCGCGGCACTACTTCGGCCACTCGGTCGAGCAACTCACGTTGCCGGAGGCGGCGCTGCTCGCGGGCTTGGTGCGCAACCCGCGGCTGTACGACCCGGTCGCCGACCCGAAGGCCGCGAAGGCGCGCCGCGACGTCGTGCTCGACCGGATGGCGGAGGTCGGGTTCGTCGCGGCGAAGACGGTCACCATCAAGAAGCGGACGCCGCTGCTGCTGCACATCACCCGCGAGCGCGGCTTCGAGGACAGCAGGGACGCGCCGTACTTCCTCGACTACGTGCGCTCGCAGATCCTCGACGACCCGGACGGGACGCTGGCGCCGATCTTCGGCGCGACGCAGGAACATCGCGCGCAGAAGCTGTTCCAGGGCGGGCTCACCATCACGACCTCGCTCGACCCGCGGCTGCAGCGGGTCGCGAACGCGACGCTCTCCTCGACCCTCGGCCTGCCGTCGGACCCCGCGTCGGCGGCGGTCGTCGTCGAGCCGGGCACCGGTCTCGTCCGCGTCATGGCCGGGCTCAACCACGAGCGCGCGAGCCGCAAGGTGAACCTGCCGCTCGGCGGCACGTCGGGGTTCCAGGCCGGGTCGACGTTCAAGGTGTTCGTCCTCGCGGCGGCCATCGAGCGGGGCATCCCGCTGTCGACGCGGATCCACGCGCCGCAGCGCTACACGTCGAAGGTCTTCAGCAACTACGTCGGCGGCCGGGTCGTGCCGTACACCGTCGCGAACGCCGGCGACTCGGAGGCAGGGACGTTCGACATCCCGCGCGCGACGTGGGAGTCGGTCAACACCGCGTACATCCAGATCGAGGAGAAGACCGGCTATACGCAGCCCGCGGCGATCGCGCGCGACCTCGGGGTCAGGCGGTTCCCGTTGCGCGCGGTGCCGTCGTTGGTCCTCGGGACGAACGAGGTGAGCCCGCTCGACATGGCGAGCGCGTACGCGACGTTCGCGGCGCGCGGGACGTACTGCGCACCGCTCGCGATCACCGAGGTGTCCGACGCGCGCGGCCACGTCCTCGGTCGGGTCGAGCCGCGCTGCCGCCAGGTGATGTCGCCCGCGACGGCGGACACCGTGACCTCGGTGCTGCGCGGCGTCATCACGAGCGGCACCGGCCGGCGTGCGGGCATCGGCCGGCCGGCGGCGGGCAAGACCGGCACGACGAACGGTCCGACCGCGGCGTGGTTCGACGGGTACACGCCGGACTACGCAGGCGTCGTCTGGATGGGGTACCCGACCGATCCGGCGAAGCATCCGCTGCGCTACGTGCACGGCGCGCGCACGGTGTA
>CBQZLL010000144.1:0-8087 GCA_967749945.1 uncultured Frankiaceae bacterium | reverse complement strand
CTGGGCGTGCCGCGAGCGCGTGGCCGTGATGGACCTGTCCGCGCTGCGCAAGTTCGAGATTCTCGGCCCCGACGCCGAAACGTTGCTGCAGCAGACGCTGACCCGCGACGTCCGGAGACTCTCCACCGGGCAGGTCGTGTACTCGGCGATGTGTACCGACACCGGCGGTTTGATCGACGGCCGCGACACCATGACGCTGCCGTACACGGAACGACGCGCGCTCCTGGACGGCCTGGACCTCAACGGCCCGAGCTGGCAGACGCCACCGTCGTTCCCCGGCGACGGCGACGCGGTCCGCGCGGCGAGCATCGAGCGCGGCTTCGAAGGGATCATGGCGAAGCGGCTCGACCTGCCGTACCAGTCGGGCCGGCGGGTCGACCACTGGCGCAAGGTCAAGAACGTGCACCGCCAGGAGATGGTCGTCGGCGGCTGGACCGCGGGCGAGGGCAATCGCGCGGGCCATCTCGGCTCGTTGCTCATCGGCTACTACGACGACGAGGGCCGGCTCCGCTACGCCGGGCACGTCGGCACCGGCTTCACCGGCAAGACCCTCGTCGAGCTGGAGAAGCTGCTGAAGCCACTGGCGCGCAAGGACTCGCCGTTTGCCGACCCGGTGCCGACGGTGTACGCGAAGAAGTCGACGTACATCGAGCCGGAGCTCGTCGCCGAGGTCGAGTTCAGCCAGTGGACCCGGGACGGGAAGCTGCGACACCCGTCGTACAAGGGCCTGCGCTACGACAAACCGGCCACCGAGGTCGTCCGCGAGGAGAAGCCCTGATGGCCGAGGCGGCGACGAAGGTCGAGGTTGCGGTCGACGGACATCGCCTCACGCTCTCGAACCTCGAGAAGGTCCTCTATCCGGAGGTCCACTTCACCAAGGCCGAGGTCATCGACTACTACACGCGGATGGCCCCGGTGCTGCTCCCTCATCTCACGGGGCGACCTCTGACGCTGAAGCGGTATCCGAACGGCGTGGACGCGCCGTTCTTCTTCGAGAAGCAGGCGCCGAGCCACCGGCCGTCCTGGGTCAAGACCACGGCGATCTACAGCGAGAGCAACCACCGCGACATCGACTACGTCGTCGTCGACAATCTCGCGACGCTGGTCTGGGTCGCGAACCTTGCCGACCTCGAGCTGCACACGACGATGGCGCTCGCGAAGACGCCACAGCAACCGACCATGGTGGTGTTCGACCTCGACCCCGGCGCTCCGGCGACGTTGCACGAGTGCTGCCAGGTCGGGCTGCTCGTCCGCGACCTGCTCGCCGAGTACGGGCTCGACGCGTACGCGAAGGTCTCGGGCAGCAAGGGCCTGCAGGTCTACGTCCCCGTCAACCGGCCGACGGCCTACGACGTGACGACGCCGTTCGCGAAGTCGGTCGCGACCCGGCTCGAGAGGGACGCGCCGAAGCTCGTCGTCTCCAAGCAGCGCAAGGAGCTCCGCATCGGCAAAGTCCTCGTCGACTGGAGCCAGAACGTCGACAGCAAGACGACGATCTGCGTGTACTCGCTGCGCGCGCGGTCGCGACCGACGGTCTCGATGCCCGTCACGTGGGACGAGGTCGCGAGGTGTGCGAAGACGGGTGACACAGCGGCGATCACGTTCGAGGCGAGCGAGGCACTCGACCGGGTCACGGAGGCCGGCGACCTGTTCGCGCCGGTGCTCACGACGAAACAGAAGCTACCGGCGAAGATCGAGTAACGCGTTCGCGTACGTGTCACGGTAGTTGCCACGGGTACGGACGACGCATGGCGATCACGACGAACCGCGTGCCAGGGCGCGACCTCGACGACTCAGCCTTGGAACGCGAGCTCGACCGGCTGCACGAGACGCGGCACGAGACGTTCCTCGACGGCTCGGCCGACGCGCTGGCCGCGCACACCGAACGGATGCTCGAGCTGGAGCACGAGTACGCCCGCCGCTTCCCGCAGCGCACGCTGCCCGACGCGCGCCGCACCCGTGAAGGCAGCCGAGAGCTCGACGGCCGCGACGGCTGACCACGCTGCTTCCCGGCCTCCGTCCACTCCGTTTCGCCCCGAGGCGCAGCCGGGAGGATCGTGGAGGGCGCACCGCACCCGCGGCGACACGAGGAGGCAGCGATGACCGAGATGGGCGTGACGCCGGGCACGGTGGAAGGCACCGAGCCGATCCACGTCGGCGTCGAGACGCCCGAGGAGGACGCAGTGGAGCAGGCCCAGGGCACGCCCGAGGCCGTGACGCCCCGGCAGGTGCGTTCGATCCCTGACGACGTCCCCGAGGCAGACGCGTTGGAGCAGTCGTACGAGGTGGAGCTGGACGACGACTACCGGGGCTGAGGCGCGACCTCGTCGAGTGCCGCGACGACGGTGGCGACGGCGAGCACCGCGAGCAGCGCGCCCGGCAACCCGCGCAGCTCGAGCCCGAGGAACCCGGCCGCGACGGTGAGGAAAGGCCCGAGCCGCATCGTCGAACGTTCCAGCCGCGGCTGCACGACGAAGTCCTCGACCACCTGGTACGCCACGATCGCGGCCGCCACCGCGGCCCCGCGCCACGGGTGCGCGACCGTGGCGAGCGCGATGATCGGCGCGGCCCCGATCACCGCGCCGACGATCGGTACCAGGTCCCACATGGCGACCCAGAGCGCGAGCGGCGCGGCGCCGGGGACGTGCGCCGCCGTCGCCACGGCGTACGCGACGCCGCCCGCGAGAATCCCGACGAGCAACGAGCCACGCGCGTAGCCGAACGCCTTCCGGTACGCCACCAGCCCGATCCGCGCGACGCGGGCGCGGCGGCGCTCGTCGGCGATCTGCCGCAGGCCCGCCTCGGCAAGCCGAGGGCCGTGCAGCAGCAGGAACAGCGTCATGACGCTCGTCGTGAGGAAGGCCACGCCGCGCGTTGCCGCGGCCCGCAGCGCCTCGCGCGTCGTACCGCCACGAAGTCGTTCCGGCAGCTCGGCCATGATCGTCGTGGCGTGCTCGCTGAGGTTGACCGAGCGCGCGGCCTCGCCGAAGCGGTTGCTGCGTTCGAGCTGCCGGGCGGCGTCGGGCACCGCGACCTGCAACCGTTCCGTCCCGCGTCGCACGTCGTCGACGACCTTGTACGTCGTGAGTCCGACGACGACCACACCGACCGCCGCGATGAGCAGGACCGCGCGCCCGCGCGGCCAGCCGCGGTTGGCGAGCCGGGCGATGATCGGTTCGAGCAGGCCCGCGACGGCGGCCGCGACGAGTAGCCAGCCGACGACGCGGGAGGCCGCGGCGATCGTACGCAGCAACAAGAGGGTGAGCCCGACGAGGGCAACGAAGAGGGCGACGGACCGGTTGCTGACACGAAGCCGCTCGGGCCGGTCCGGCGCCGCCATGCCGCTACCGTAACGGCATGGCGACCCCGCGAGACGGAGTCCGCGTCCCGACGCGCCTGGTCGTTCTCGACGTCCGGACGATGCTCGCCTTCTGCGCCTCGTTCGTCGCCCTGATCGCGGTGACCGCACTGATCCGCGGCGCGCCGCGCACGATGACCGCGCTCGCCGTCGGCGGTCTCCTCGCGCTCTCGCTCAATCCGCTCGTCGACGGTGTCGAACGCCGTCTCGGCGTCGGCCGGACGCACGCCGTCGGCCTGGTGTTCCTGTCGTTCGCAGTCGTCGTGACGCTGCTCGCGATCCTGCTCGTGCCGCCGGCGGTGAAGCAGGCCGCCAACCTCGGCGAGGATCTGCCGCGCGTCGTCCGGCAGCTCGGCGACCTGCCGTTCGTCGGAGGCAAGCTCGACGAGGCCGGCGTCCCCGACAAGGTGCTGCAGGCCGTGCACACGCTGCCGCAACGGTTCTCCGGCGACCTCAGCCCGCTCGCGGGCGTCGCGCGGTCGGCGGCCAGCGCCCTCGGCGCCGCGATCGTCGTCGTGCTGTTCGCGGCGGCGTTGCTCGTCGACGGGCCGCGGCTCGTCCGGCAGGGAAGCAGGCTGGTGCCCGTGCACCGCAGGGAGACGGCCGACCGCGTCGCGAACCTCATGTACGCCGCCGTTGGCCGCTACGTCGCCGGCTCGATCACTGTCGCCGTCATCGCGGGCACCGCGACGCTCGTCGCGGGGCTCGTGCTGCGCGTCCCGTTGACGCCGTTGCTCGCGGCGAACGTCATGGTGTTCGACCTCGTGCCACAGATCGGCGGCGCGGCCGGCGGCGTGCCGTTCGTCGTCATGGGGTTCACGCACAGCGCGCTGACGGGCGTGCTCTGCGCGGTGTTCTTCATGGCGTATCTGCAGTTCGAGAACAACCTCCTGTCGCCGCTCGTCGTCGGCCAGGCGGTCCGGCTGTCGCCGCCCGCGACGATGTCAGCGGCACTCGTCGGCGTCGCGGCGGGTGGCGTCGTGGGTGCGCTGTGCGCGGTGCCATTCGTCGGCGCGATGAAGATCGTGTACTTGGAGGCGCGCGGCATCCGAGTCGAGGTCCCGCGCGAACGCCCGTTGCTCGCGCGCCTGCAGGGACGGTTCCGCCGCGCGTCGAACTCCTGAGGCTGAAGTACCCCGCAGTCCAGGAGCACCCGATGCGCCACGACGCCCTGCTCGCCACGACCGCCCTGCTCGCGTGCGGCCTCACCGCGACCGCCGATGCCGCGCCGCGCAAGTCGTGCAACCTCGTCAAGGACGCGGCGAACGACGTGAGCAACGACGTGGTCGGCGGCGACGGGGCGTTCCCCGCCGACGCCGGTCTGGACCTGGTCGGCGCGGATGTCGCGAGCAACGCCGAGGACATCGCCGCGGTCGTGCGCCTCGGCGCGGCTCCGGGGACCGCGACGGCGTACGCCAAGCGCTACATCGCGCAGTTCAAGGTCAAGGGCCAGAAGTACCCGATGCTCCTCGCCGCGATCGTCACGCCGACGGGCTGGACGTACAACTACGGCTACTACGGCCCCTCGACGGCCGGCGCCACCGGAGACAGCTTCGTCTACTCCGGCACCGCGACCGGCAAGACCGAGGGCAAGGTCATCACGATCTCCGCGCCGTTGAGCGCGGCCGAGGGCGTCGAGAACCTCGGGGAGATCAAGAAGAACGCCAAGATCAGCGCGTTCTCCATCACCGCCAACCGGCGCGTTCCGCCGGCGGCCCAGGTCACCGGTCAGGTCTTCGTCGCCGACGAGGCGACGGGGAAGGGCCCGTACTACGCGGGCCGCCCGTCATGCATCAAGGCGTCGCTGTAGCGGCGCCTACGACGACGCCGCGAGCGCGCGCGAGATGACGAGGCGCTGGATCTCCGAGGTGCCTTCGAAGATGCAGTAGATCTTCGAGTCGCGGTGCCACTTCTCGACCGGGTAGTCGCGGATGTAGCCGTACCCGCCGAGGATCTGGATGGCGTCGTCGGTGACCTTGACCGCGACCTCGCCGGCCTTGAGCTTCGACATGGAGCCCTCGGCCTGCTTGAACGGCACGCCCGCGCGCCCCATCCACGCCGCGCGCCAGACGAGCAGCCGCGCGCAGTCGATCTCCGTCGCCATGTCGGCGAGCTTGAACGCGATCCCCTGGTTGCTGATGATCGGCTTCCCGAACGCAATGCGTTCCTTCGCGTAGTCGCGGGAGAACTCGAACGCCGCGCGCGCGATGCCGAGCGCCTGCGCGCCGACGAGCGGCCGGGTCGCTTCGAACGTCGAGAGCGCGCCTGACTTGCGGGTCGACGTCCCGGTCTTCGCCGACTCCATCTTGCGGCGCAGGATGTCCTCGCCGCCGAGCAGGCAGTCGTCGGGGACGAAGCAGTCGGTGAGGACGACCTCGGCGGTGTGCGACGCGCGGATGCCGAGCTTCTTCTCCTTCTTGCCCTGGGCGAGACCCGGGGTGCCGGGCGGCACGACGAACGTCGCCTGGCCCTTGTGCCCGAGGCTCGGGTCGACGGTCGCGACGATGACGTGCACGTCGGCGATGCCGCCGTTGGTGATGAAGACCTTGGTGCCGTTGAGGAGCCAGCCGCCCTCGACCTGCTCGGCCTTGGTCCGCAACGACGAGACGTCCGACCCGGCACCCGGCTCGGTGACGCCGAACGCGCCGAGCGCGAGCGAGCCGTCCTCCTTCTCGAACATCCGCGGCGCCCACTTCTGGAACTGGTCGGGCGTACCGCTGCCGGCGAGACCCGCGAGTGCGAGGCCGGTGCCGAAGATGGAGAGCGCGATGCCGGCGCAGCCCCACGTCATCTCCTCGGAGACGATCGCTGAGGTGAGGCCGGTGTCGTCGCCGCCGGCCATCTGGTAGTAGTCGAGGCCGTACAGCCCCACCTCGCGCGCCTTCGCGACGACGGGCCACGGGAACTCCTCGGTCTCGTCGTACTGCGGCGCGACCGGACGGATCTCCTTCTCGGAGAACTCGTGCGCCCATTTCTGGGTCGCGACCTGCTCCTCGGAGAGCGCGAGCGAGAAAGCCACGGGAGGTACCTCCGGCCGTCGGGACTGGGGAGCGGTATGTTACTGGTGAGTAGCATACGCCGCCAACAGCAGGGAGGAGCGGAGCAGATGGCCCGAGCGCAGCGCCGGCCCGGCGTACCGGTGAAGCGCGCCGCGACCCCGCGCGGCGGGCGCCTCCCCCGTAACGCCCGGCGGGCGCAGCTCCTCGACGCGGCGCTCGAGATCTTCGTGCAGCAGGGCTACCACGCCGCGTCGATGGACGACATCGCCGAGCACGCCGGTGTCAGCAAACCCGTTCTCTACCAGCACTTCCCGAGCAAGCTCGACCTCTATCTCGCGCTGCTCGACGCGCATGTCGCCGACCTCGTGGGCCGGGTCCGCGCGGCGCTCGACGGCACGACCGACAACCGCGAACGCGTCCGCGCCTCGGTCACCACCTACTTCGACTTCGTCGACAGCGAGGGCGCGGCGTACCGGCTGGTGTTCGAGAGCGACCTGCGCAACGAGCCCGCCGTCCGCGAGCGCGTCGAGCACGCGCTCGACTCCTGCGTCGAGGCGATCGCCGACGCCATCGCGAAGGACACCGGCGTCGACGCCGCCGAGGCGCGGCTGCTCTCCGTCGGCCTCGCCGGGCTCGCCGAGGTGTCGGCGCGCTGGTGGCTCGCGTCAGGCGGCTCCGTGTCGAAGGACCGTGCAGTCGAGCTGCTCGTCTCGCTCGCGTGGCGCGGGCTGTCGCGCGGGCCGCGTACGCCCTGAGCGAGCAAGCCCCTGTCGCGCCCTCGATTCGACTAGCCTGCGACGCAGGAACGACGCGACGCGGAGGTACGTGGTGGAGGTCAAGATCGGTGTGCAGTACGCGCCCCGCGAGCTCGTCGTGGAGACCGACAAGTCCGCGGACGACGTCGAGAAGCAGTTGAGCAAGGCCATCGTCGACGGCGGGGTGTTCGCCCTGGTCGACGAGAAGGGCAGCCGGGTCCTCGTGCCCGTCGACAAGATCGCGTACGTCGAGATCGCGACCTCCGAAGACCACAAGGTGGGCTTCGGGCGCCTCTGAACCGGGCACACCCCGGTCGTGGCCCAGCGACCGGGAGGCACAGCGTGATCGCGTTCATCGTCGGGCTGCTCGTCACGGGCCTGATCCTCGGCGCCCTCGCCCGGCTGCTCACCCCCGGCCCCGACCCGATGACCCTCGGCGGCACGATCCTGCTCGGCATCGTCGGTTCGATCGTCGGCGGCATCGTCGGACGGCTGCTCTTCGCGAACGACGGCGGCGGCTTCCTGCTCGCCCTCGTCACGACGGTCGTACTGCTGCTCGTCCTGCGGCGTACCAGGCCTGTCTAGGGCCGCTACGTGTAGTCGCGGTGGTACTCGATCTCGCCCGCGCCGTTGACGGTGAGGACCGAGCAGCGGCGGAGGTTGGTCGCACGGCGGTTGGGCTGGTCGTACGACAGCAGCCACTCCACCGCGACGGCGTCGCCGCCGTCGATGACGCGGGTCTCCGCGATGTCGATGTTGGGCCGCGCGGTGAGGAAGTCCTCGAGGTACCCGCGGATCATGTCGCGGCCCTCGTGGGGCGGGTTCAGCGCTTCGAGGTACACGCCGTCGGCCGCGTAGACGTCGACCAGCGAGCTGGCGTCGGCCTCGACCCACGCCTGCCGGACCTTCTTCCAGGCGTCGAACGCGCGACCCATTGCGTCCCTCTCTGCTGCCACCGGCCGGTCCGGGCGGACT
>CBQZLL010000143.1:0-8118 GCA_967749945.1 uncultured Frankiaceae bacterium | reverse complement strand
CAACTCGTGAAAGGGTCGTAGCCGTGACCGACACCGCGATCGAGGTCGAGGACCTCGGCAAGGCGTTCGGCAACGTCGTCGCGCTCGACGACGTGACCTTCTCGGTGCCCACGGGCACCGTGCTCGGGCTGCTCGGCCCGAACGGCGCCGGCAAGACGACCGCGGTCCGCATCCTCACGACGATCCTGCGGCCCGACCGCGGGCGGGCGACGGTGCTCGGCCACGACGTGGTCCGGCACCCGCACGCCGTGCGGACGCGGATCGGCCTGGCCGGCCAGTACGCCGCCGTCGACGAGAACCTCACCGGCCGCGAGAACCTCACGATGATGGCCGCGCTCACCCACCAGCCGGCGGCCGGACGGAAGGCACGCGCCGACGAGCTGCTCGCGACGTTCGACCTCGCGGAGGCCGCGGACCGGGTGGTCAGGACGTTCTCCGGCGGTATGCGCCGCCGCCTCGACCTCGCAGCGGCACTCGTCCACCGGCCACGAGTGCTGTTCCTCGACGAGCCGACGACCGGCCTCGACCCGCGCGGCCGCAACGACCTCTGGGCGGTCATCGAAGGACTCGTGTCCGAGGGGACGACGTTGCTGCTCACGACGCAGTACCTCGAAGAGGCCGAACGCCTCGCCGACCGGATCCTCGTCGTCGACCACGGCCGCGTCATCGCGTCGGGGACCGCCGCCGAGCTGAAGCACGATCTCGGCGCGACCGTGCTGCACGCGCGGTTCGACACCGTGACGGCGGCGCGCCGGGCACAGCAGGCGCTCGCCGCGCTCGGCGCCGCGGAGCTCGCCGAGGAGGACTTCGCGGTGGACCTGCCCGTACCCGACGCGGGAGCCTCGGTCGTCGCGGCGATACGGCTGCTCGACGAGGCAAGGCTCGCGCCGGCCCACGTCGCCGTCCGCGAGCCCACCCTCGACGACGTGTTCCTGCAGCTCACCGGCGCGCGGTCGGAAGGCGACGGGTGAGCTCGGGCGACGAGCGCGAGTCGCTCGCGATGGCGTTCGCCGACATCCTCGTCGTCGCGAAGCGCAACCTCATCGGCCTGGTCCGGGTGCCGACGACGCTGGTGTTCTCGAGCGTCCAGCCGGTCATCTTCGTCCTGATGTTCCGCTACGTCTTCGGCGGCGCGATCCACGTGCCCGGTGTCCCGTACGTCAACTTCCTGATGGCCGGGATCTTCGTGCAGACGGTGACCTTCGGCAGCATGAACACCGGCGTAGGCCTCGCCGAGGATCTCCAGAAGGGCCTGATCGAACGCTTCCGCTCGCTGCCGATAGCGCGCGCGGCGGTGCTCGGCGGGCGGACCGTCGCGGACGTCGTGCGCAACGCGTTCGTCATCGCGCTGATGCTCGCCGTCGGGTACCTCGTCGGGTTCCGGCTGCAGACCAACCCGCTCGCGTTGGTGGCCGCGGTCAGTCTGCTGCTGCTGTTCGGCTTCGCGCTGTCGTGGTTCATGGCGTTGCTCGGGCTCACCGTCGGCAACGCCGAGGCCGCGCAGGCGGCGGCGTTCCCCGTCATGGCGCCGCTCGTCTTCGCGTCGAACGCGTTCGTGCCGACCGCGTCGATGCCGGCGGTGCTGCGCGCGTTCGCCAACCACCAGCCGGTCAGCGCGACGGTGAGCGCCGCGCGCGCCCTGCTGCTCGGCGGGCCGACGACGGGCAAGGTCGTCAGCGCGGTCCTCTGGTCGCTCGGGATCATCGCCGTGTTCGCGCCGCTCGCCGTGCGCCGCTATCGCCGCGCGGCGTAACCCGATGGCGCGCCGCAGGCTCGCGCGCGACGCGACGCTGCTCATCCGCGCGCAGGCGCTGCGCGCGGGCGGGTACGGCTTCACCGCGGTCGTCCTCGGCGCGATGCTCGCGGCGCGGGGCTACAGCCACGCCCGCGCGGCCGTGCTGCTCACCGCGCTCATCGCGGGGACCGCCGTCGCGTCGCTCGTCGTCGGCGCGGTCGCCGACCGGGTCGGTCGCCGTCGGTGCTACGTGACGTTCTGCCTCGGCGTCGCGGCCGCGGGCGCAGTCGTCGCGAGCGGCGGGCCGTACTGGCTGCTCCTCGTCGTCGCGCTGACCGGGACGCTGTCGACCGACGTCGTCGACAACGGTCCCGCGACGACGCTCGAACAGGTCATGCTCGCCGCCGACGACGACGGCACCGCCGCGGTCTACGGCTGGTACAACGCGGTCGCCGCGGCGTCCGGCGCGCTCGGCTCGCTCGCCGCCGCGTTGCCGTTCCTCGGCGTGCAGAAGGGCGCGGTGCCCGCGCGGCTGTTCCTCGTCCTCGTGCCGGTCGGCCTCGCTGGTGCGCTGCTCGCGTCGCGACTGTCCCCCGCCGTCGAGGCCGCGGCCGCGGACACGCTGCCGTCGTTGCCCCGCGCGATGCGGGCGCGGCGCGGCCCGTCGTACCCGGTGATCAAGCGGCTCGCGGCACTGTTCGCGATGGACGCGGCCGGCGGCGGCCTCGTCACCACGGGCTTCCTCGCGTACTACTTCGCCGAGCGTTACGGCGTCTCGGTCGGCACGCTCGGCGCGCTGTTCTTCGCGGTGTCCTGCGTGCAGGCTGCGTCCGTCCTTGTCGCGCCGCGGCTCGCGCGCCGCTACGGCCTGGTCGTGACGATGGTCGGCACGCACCTGCCGAGCAACGTGCTGCTCGCGTCGGTCGCGTTCGCGCCGTCGTTCGGCGTCGCGGCGGCGCTGTACCTCGCGCGGACGGTGCTCTCGCAGATGGACGTTCCGACGCGACAAGCCCTCGTCATGACCGTCGTCACGCCGAGCGAGCGCACCACGGCCGCGGCCGTCACCAACGCCGCCCGCTACACCGTGCGACCGTTCGGCCCGTTGCTCGCGGGCGCCGTACAGCAGATCGCCATCGGCGCGCCGTTGCTCGTCGCGGGCACTGTCAAGTCCGGGTACGACCTCGCGCTGTGGCGGTGGGCACGCAACCTCCTACCGCACCCGAAGGAGCCGGCATGAGGTGGATCACCCGCGCGCGGCCGAAGACCGACCGGATCGCCTGCCCGTGGCTCATCTGCCGGTTCATCGACGGCACCGGCGGGCCGTTCGTCTACGAAGCCCTCTACGCCTGGTGCGCGCGCGAGACGGCCTGACCTGCCTCGGGGGCAGCCGCAACGTGCCGGCTGCCCCCGAGGAGGGTTGCTGTGGTGCGACTAGGTGATGTACGGCGGGCAGTCCCAGAACAGGTTGTCCGGGGTGCTGGTGCCGAGGAGGAACCAGTCACCTGTCGCCGGGTCGATGTACGTGATGCTCGACGGCACGGTGCTGTTGACGGTCGGGGCGGCCGCGATGAGGACCGCGCAGACCAGCGGGTCGCCGACCAGCTCGAGCAGGTCGATGACCGGCTGCGGGATGATCTGTGTCGTCGTCGCGTCGGCGCACACGACCTCGGTGCCGTTGACGGAGGTGACGTGCGTGCACATCGAGACGATGTCGGTGATCGCCGCGGTGAACTGGATCTGGCCGGCGTTGAACGCGAAGCCGGTGCCCGTCGCGGAAAGGACGGTGCCCTGGCTCACGCCGTTGACCTTGAGCTCACACGACGCGCTGACGGCGCTGCCGTTCGGCACGCCGGCAGTCGTCGGGATGACCGCGAGGCGGACGGCGCCGTTCCAGACATCCTGGCCACCGAGCTGACCACCGGGCGTGGTGTCGTTCAGGGTCGCGAACCCGCAGCCGCCGACGTACGTGAGGCCGTCGGCCTGAGCCGGCGAGAGAGGGGCGCCCATCGTGAGCATGCCGACCGCGAGGCCGGCCATGAGGAGCTTCTTCAACGTGCCCTCCTTGTCCCCCTCGCCGGCTCACGCTGCGGTGCAGGGTGATAGGGGACCGGCGAAGTGTGGGCAAGCCTGGAACGTAGCGAATCACCCCAAACATGTCGAGAGATCCCAGATGAGTCCTCACCCGTGGTGCGGCGCATCCAGTTCGCGGATCACGCGCACCGAACCCGCTGCCGCCCGCGCCCGGTCCCGTGCCTCGGCCACGTCACGGCCGCGGGCCAGCGCGACGCCGAGCCGCCGCCCAGGCTTGCAGTCAGGCTTGCCGAACAGCCGTAGCTGCGCGGTCGGGACGGCGAGCGCCGCGGCCACGCCGTCGTACGCCGGCGCCACCGCCTCGATGCCGGCGAGGACGACCGCGGACGCGCCGGGTGAGTCGAGCGCGACGTCGAGGTCGTCGACCGGGAGCCCGAGGATCGCGCGCACGTGCAGTGCGAACTCCGACACCGGCTGGGTCGCCATCGTCACCATGCCGGTGTCGTGCGGGCGCGGCGAGACCTCGGAGAACAACACCTCATCGCCGCGTACGAACAGCTCGACCCCGAAGATACCGTGTCCACCGAGCGCGCCGGTGACCGTCGCAGCAACCGTGCGCGCGGCCTCGAGCGCCGCGTCCGTCATCGGCTGCGGCTGCCAGCTCTCGCGGTAGTCCCCCGCCTCCTGGCGGTGCCCGATCGGCGCGCAGAACGTCACGCCCGCCGCGTGCCGCACGGTGAGCAACGTGATCTCGTAGTCGAACTCGACGAACCCCTCGACGATGACGGGCTGCCCCGCGACGCGACCGCTGCGCTGCGCGTAGCGCCACGCGTCGAGCGGGTCGTCACCCGGGCGGATCGTCGACTGGCCCTTGCCCGACGAGCTCATCACCGGCTTCACGACGCACGGCGTTCCGATCACCTCGACCGCCGCGCGGTACTCGTCCTCGTCGGCGGCGAACCGGTACGGCGACGTCGCCAGCCCGAGCTCCTCGGCCGCGAGCCGCCTGATCCCGGCCCGGTCCATCGTGAGCCGCACCGCGCGCGCCGTGGGGATGACCCGGTGGCCCTCGGCCTCGAGCGCGACCAGCTCGGTCGTCGCGATCGCCTCGAGCTCCGGCACGATGAGGTCAGGGCGTTCGACCTCGACGACCTTGCGCAACGCCGTCCCGTCGAGCATGTCGATGACGTGCGACCGGTGCGCGACCTGCATCGCGGGCGCGCCGTCGTACCGGTCGACGGCGACCACCTCGAGGCCCAGCCGCATCGCCTCGATCGCGACCTCGCGGCCGAGCTCACCCGCGCCGAGCAGCAACAGCCGTACCGCGCCCGCGCTCCCGGGCGTTCCGATGACCAGCGCCATGCGGCGAACCCTAGACGTGGACTCACCTGGCGTTTCGGCCCGTAGCGGGGCGTACGCCTTCATTTCGGGTTCGCCTTCCGCTAATCTCGTTCCACCAGCGTCCGGTGGGGGCCGTGACGTCTTTCGGTCATTGCCGGAACACAGGCGCCGACTGAGCACGAGGGAGCCCAGCTATCACAGCGACGATCGCGCTGTCCCAGCGGCGCCGTCCCGCGCGGCGCGGGCGCGGCCTGCTCGCGGGGGCGTTGGTGCTGACGGCGTTGCCGCTGCTGGCGGCCGACGCGGGCGCTCCGACCGGAGACGACCTGCGCGCCTGCGCGACCCCCAAGCAGATCCAGATCCGCAAGGACACCTGGGCCCGGATCAGGTCGCCGCAGTATGCGGCCACGGAGGGCGAACGGAAGGTCACCGCGTTCGCCGTGCCGGCCACGCAGCGCGGCTGGGTGTACGTCACCAACGGGTCCGTCGTGCAGCTCTCGACCTCGGCCGGCTGCAAGTGGGACCACATCTACCCGGCGCCGGCCCAGACCGACGCGGTGGCGGCGACCCCCCGGCCGCGCGTCGTCACCCAGCTCGTCGCGCCGACCGCGCACGCGCTCTGGATCGCGAGCTACGACGACGCCGGCGGCACCGCGCACCCGCACGTCGAGCGCACGCTGAACGCGACGCCGGCGGCGGGCAACAACACGGCGAAGGCCTACGAGTCGTTCGACAACGGCCTGCCCGCTGTCGGACGCCCGGTGCAGCTCGCCGTGTCGCCGGTGAACACCGACCAGGCGTACCTCGTGATCGACACGACCCCGGACGTCGGGCACGGGACCACGACGCCGCGACGGCAAGTCTTCCGCAGCGCCGTCGACCTGACGCTCCAGGACACCAAGCTGCCGAGCAAGACCTGGGTCGAGCTCACGCTGCCGGACGCTGTCGCGACGCCGGCCGGCCTCGTCGTCTCGCCGGCCAACAGCGCGGTGATCTGGGCCTGGGCCGGGTCGTCGTATGCCGTGTCCACCGACCGCGGGGACCACTGGCGCGCGCAGCAGGCAGACGGACCGGTCACCGCGGTCGACGTCGACGGCACCGGCCGCGCCGCGGTGTTCACCCGCGCGGGCGAGGACGGCCGGCAGACGTTCGTCGACGACGCGCTGACGGTGACCGGGACACGCGCTGTCCCCGTCGTCGCGGCGAAGGCCGCCCACGCCCACCGGTACGGCGTCGACGCGGTGGCCGGAGCGGACGGCACCTACGGCTGGGACGTCAACCACAAACGGTGGGTCCCGATCCACCCGCGCGGCGTCGCGCCGTTCGAGCGGGTCGCGTTCGGCACGAGCGACACAGCCGGAATCATGCTCGGCCAGTCCGGCGGCAGCCTCTACCGGCTCGACCTGTTCGCCGGTGACGCCTTCCTCAAGCCGCCGAACTCCCTCAACCTCAACGACATCCGGGTCAACGCGCGCGGCTCCATCGCGAAGCCGACGATCCGGGTCCAGCGCCACGACGTCACCGTCGCGCCGACGAAGACGAAGCCGGACCGCGTGGACTTCGGTATGCCGCCGAGCCCGGTCCCGCTCGACGTGTTCTTCCTGATGGACACGACCGACAGCATGGCCCCCGCGATCGACGGCCTGAAGAAGGGCGTCAAGGAGATCGCCCACAACCTGACGGAGCGCACCAACGGCTCCGCCTGCTTCGGCGTGGGCGACATCAAGGACGAGTCGATCTTCCACTCCGGGAGCGAGCCGATCCTGGCGCCGTACCGGCTGGTCCAGCCGATCACCTGCGACCTCGACGAGCTCCAACGCGCGGTCGACCAGCTCAAGGAGGCCGGCGGCAGCGCCGCCGACGAGCGCGAGGCGCAGACGATCGCCCTGACCCAGGCGGTCACCGGGAAGGGCCAGGCCGAACCGCCCGCCGTGCTGCCCGGCCAGGACGCGCACTTCACCGCGCCGACCCGCGTCATCGTGCTCATCACCGACTCGGGGTTCATGACGAGCGGCGGCGGCTACACGTTCCCGACCATCACCGACACCGTCAAGACGCTGAACGCGTACCACGACACCAAGGTGGTCGGCGTCGTCGTGCACACCGACAACGAGTTCCCCCCGGCGCTCGCCGACGTCACCGCGGTCGTGCAGGGCACGCACACCGTCGCGCCGGCATCGGGCGTCGACTGCGATGGCATCGGCGGTATCGACGTAGGCCCCAACGAGCCGCTCGTCTGCGAGACCGAGAACGAGGCGCCCGCCATCGAGCCGGCCATCGTCGCGTTGCTGCTCAACGTCAAGGACCCCGGCACCATGGCTTCGCAGATCCGCGACCCGCACCACGTCGTGGCCCGGGTGGACGGGCGCCTGTCGCGGATCGTCGACCTCAAGCGCGAGAACCACCAGCCGTACACGCTGCACCTCACCTGCTCGCCGGAGCAGGACGGCCAGGACCTGCCGGTGCGGCTCTACGGGTCGATCCGCGGCGAGACGCGGGTGACCGACGAGGTCGTCGTGCACTGCCGCGCGCCGAAGGTCGTCCGGCCGCGGGTACCGCGGCCTCCGAACGACGTCCTACCGGAGCCACCCAAGCTCCCGCTCATCGCGCCGATCATCCTGGTCGAGCCGCCGCCGGTCCCGAACCTGCCGAACAACATCAACCTCAACGCCGGTCTCTCCCAGGAGGAGCAGAAGCAGTTCCAGCTCGCCGCGGTCAGCCAGGACGCCTCCGAGACCGACCCCGCGGAGGCGGAGCAGGCCGAGCTGGAGATGAGCGCACTGCCGAGGCCGGAGGACCGGGCCGCGGCGGCACTGACGCTCGGAGCGGCGACCCTCCTCAGCGCCGGGGCGGCCACGGTCTGGGCGACCCGACGCCGTACGCAGCACGCGCTCCGCGGCGCGACCGTGCGCCGCTGACGGACCTAGGTAGGGCTTGGCGAAACGGCCCGGATCGGTTCGGCCGTCCCAGAACTTCGTGATCTTGGCGAGGTTGTGCACCAGATGCGTGCA
>CBQZLL010000142.1:0-8159 GCA_967749945.1 uncultured Frankiaceae bacterium | reverse complement strand
CGCGTCGACGCAGGCGCCCGCGAGCGCCTGCGTCAGCCACGGGAGCTGGGGGCCCGCGGGGTTCTGCCCGGTCGCGCCGTCCGCCGCGACCGAGCGCGAGGTGTCGAGCACGACGACGCGCAGCAGCGCCTTGCCGCCCGGCGCGTAGTCGAACGCGTAGTGCGTGTGCGCGAACTTCGCGTCGTCCGGGCCGTCGGCCGTGACCGTCACGGGGACGATGCCGCGCGGCGGCGCGTGGTGACCCCACGGCGCCGGCATGTCCTTGAGGACGTCGAGCGCGTACTCGGCGGTCACGGCGACGTCGGCGCTCGCGTTGGTCGAGCCGACGTCGACGCCCTGCGCGAGCAGCTCACGTTCGCCGAGCGCGGCGTACCAGGGCGCGCCGACGCCGCCGAACGCGCGCAGCACCTCGCTCACGTCGTCGGTGACGCCGAGCCCGCGCAGGTCACCGCTGTGCGTGACGAAGCCGACCGATCCCTCGGTGGCGGCCCGGCGGACGTCGCCGAGCGCGGCAGTGAGCATCGCGTCGGCCCGCGAGCCCGCGCCCTCGACGACGTTGCACAACCCGATCACGCAGTCGCTGTCGCCGAGGAACGCGAAGCCGACCGTGCCGGCCGGCGCGAGCCGCGGCATGGTCGCCTCCGCGGGGGACGAGTCGGGCGCGGGGTCGTTCGCGGTGTCGAACCGCCAGACGCTCGCGGTCGGGTAGTTGGGGGCGGCGTGGCCGTCGACGACGTACAGCTCGTCGTCGGTCGGTTGCGTCGTGGTCGCGTGCGGCCCGCCGACGAGGCCGCCGACGGCCCAGCCCTTGCGGAAGCCGGTCGCCGGGTCGAGCGCGAGGGCGCGCACCGGGTCGCGGACGACGCCGGTGTCGAGCGGCAACGACATCTGCGCGGTGAGCGACGGCACGCGGCCGGTGCCGAGGTCGCGCCACCGGCCGCGGTCGAAGAGGTACGCCTGGCCGTACTGGTCGGGGATCCCGCCGCCGGCGCGCGTGTCGGACTCGCCGACGGTGGCGAGCAGCCGTGGCGTGAAGTCGTCGAGCGCCGCCGACAGCGTCTGCACCGGGCCGTCGACCGGCGGCAGGCCGCGGCCGGTGACCGTGCCGTCCGCGCGGCGCAGCAGCACGACGCCGGTCGAGCCGCCGAGGTACGCGCGGCCGTCCGGCAGGCCCGCGACGGCGAGCAGGTTGGGGGCGCGGCCGGTGCCGTAGCGGAGCGAGCCGGCGAGCGACGTCGCCGTCCACGCACCGCCGTGCCGGACGGCGACGGTGGCGTCGTTGCCGACCGCGACGACGTCCGAGCCCGCGACGGTGACCGCGTTGAGGAGGCGCGACGTGGGTGTCGCCTCGGCGGCCCAGCCCGTACCGTCGAAGTGCTGGACGGCGCCCGTGCCGACCGCCCAGCCCTCGCCGGCCGCGAACGCGACGCCGGTGAGCAGGCTGGCCCCGGCGTGTGTCACCGAGGCCGTCGGCGTGCCGTCGGCGGGCATCTCGATGCGGACGGCCGCGCCGTCGTCGCCGACCGCCCACGCCGTTCGCGCGTCGGACCAGGCGACCGCGTGCAGGTTGACGGTCGGGGGTACGGCGACGAGGTCCCAGCCGACGCCGGGGGTCAACGCGAGCACCGTGCCCTTGCGCCCGACGGCGACGGCGCGGCCGGTACCGGACGGCGCGACCGCGACGGACTCCAGCGGCTGGACCGCGGGCGTCGCCCAGCGGCGGAACGTCTCGGGCCGCGGGTCCGCCGTCCAGTGCCCGACGATCCAGGTCGGTTCCTTCTGCCGCGCCGACGTGACGAGCCAGCCCTCGTCGGCCGAGGTGAACGCCGACTCGACGATCGCGAGCGCGGCCGTCGGCCGTCGCGCGAAACCGTTCGGGCCGCCGGTGAGGATGCCGGTCTGGCCGGTGAGGACGACGGTGTCGCCGGCGACCGTGACGCCGTTGAGCCCCGCGCGCGCGGGCAGGCCGCGCGAGCAGATGCTGACCGGCTCGGCGTGGCCGTCCGGGCTCACCCGCGGGACGACCGGGCAGTACGTCACCGCCGTCGCGTCACCGTCGTGGACGTGGATGACGTACGACTGCGTCGTCGCGCCGGTGCCGCCGAAGACCGTGTTGTCGGACGAGCCCGCGAGCGTCGCGGGGTAGGGCAGGTTCTTCACGTCGGACAGCGGGCGCATGGTCCGGTCGACGACGTTCATCGAGCCGGTGAGCCACACGTCGTCGCCCGCGGCGGCGACGGCCGGTCGGGGCAACCCGAGCGCCGAGTCGTCGAAAGAGAACGTCACCGACACCGTCTGGTCCGGCGTCACGCCGTTGTCGAACAGCGAGGCGTTGCTGCCGCCGAACGGCACGCGCTGCCACGTTCCCGCGACCGACCGCTTCAGCAGCACGGGGTGCGGCGTGAGGCTCTCGGTACCCGCGCCCATGATCCACGCGACGTCCCGGCTGGCGACCGCGACGGTCTGCAGGTCGACGTGCGTCGGGAGCGCGGGGAGGGGCGCGCTGGACGGGCTCGGCAGCCCGGTCGGGACACCGGTCGGGATCGGGAGGGCGGTGGGTGCCGACGGCTCGGGCGCGTCGGTCCCCTCGGTCGGGCTGGGGGTCGCGCTCTCCGGCGGCGTCGCGGTCGGCGACCCCGCCGGCGACTCCGCGGGCGTACCGGTCGGCGTCGGCGAGTCGGTGGGCGAGCCGCTCGGCGTCGGCGACCCGGACGGGACCGGGTCGGGGGCGATGACGCCACCGGCGACGACGACCTCGAGCGTCCAGGCCGAGCCGTCGTACCGCAGGGCGTAGCGCGTGTCGTCCGCCGGGTCCTCGACGACGGCGGCGCCGTACGTCCCCTGCCCGTCGGTGCCGAGCGCGAGCGAGCGGATCCAGCGCGGGTGCGTACCGTCGGTCGTCAGCACGGCGGTGGCCGTTGCGTCGAGCACCCAGTCGCCGCCGGGCGCCGACCGACGGAACAGCTCGTCGCCGCGCTCCGAGTGGTAGCGCACCGCCCAGCCCTCGCCCGAGCGGGCGACCGCGATCGACTTGAACGTCCCGCGGTGCGTGCCGTCCGTCGTCATCGCGGCGAGCGAGTTGCCCGACGTGTCGCGGGGGATGCCGGCGAACCGCCAGCCGTCGCCGCGGTGGTACACGTAGAACGCCTCGTTGCCGCGGTCGCGCGGGATCCCGAGGTCGGCGGTGTCCGCCGGGTCGGAGCCCGGGAACCGGTCGACGAACGCCGTCGCCCAGGCCTCGTCGTCCGGCGAGCCGGGGACCGCGGCGACGTGGGTGAACCGCGCGGGGACCGCGACCGGCTCCATCACGGTGCCGGCCGCGCCGCCACCGAGCGGGCGGCCCACCGGGTCGGCGGCCGGCGCAGCGGCGCTGCCACCGGCGCGCGCGGTCGCCGCGAGGAAGGGGACGGCGACGAGGGTGGCCAGGGCGAAACGCGGCAGTGCTGGGCGGATGGGCACGGTCTCCCTCGTGGACGGTCGGTCCGGACCGGCGGGCGGGACGTATCCGAGGAAACCGGACCGACATGACAGGCATGTGAACGACGTGCGGCATCGGGCGCAACAGGCGCGGAAAGTCCGGCGCGGCCGGGTCCACAAGCGGTGCGCGAGGCTGGGGAACCACAACGGAGAGCGCCCGGGCCGGGGGACCCGGGCGCTCCCCGTTTAGTGCCCTGAGTCAGGACACTGGCGAGGTACCGCTATCCGTCAGGTCACACGGGCAGCGCGTCGAGCACCGCCGCGAGGCCGGCCTGCGCCTCGGTGACGGCGTGCTGCGGCAGCGGCGCGTAGTGGCCGGCCGCGAGGGTCGCCTGGCCCGCGGGCGAGATCGCCACGAGCAGGAGGTCGACCGCCGCGCGGACCTGCGCTGCTGTGACGTTGGCGCCCCACACTGTGTTGTTCGTGTAGATCAGGGCGTACGTGAACCCGCAGATCGGGTACCCGGTCGCGCCGTCGCTGATCGACACCTGGTCCCAGCCGGCCGACGCGGTGTGCGGCGGCAGCGGCGAGGTGCCGGTGCAGTTCGCGGCGCCGCCGGCGCCCTGCGCGCTCTGCCCGGTGTTCGGCGTCGCGACGTTCGACGCGTCGTCGGACGCGTTGCGGACCTTGGCGAACGTGTTGCCCGCGTTGATGCCCGTCGCCAGGTCGGTGTAGCCGATCGCACCCGGGGTCGCGTTGACCGCGGCGGCGATACCGCTGTTGCCGTTCTGCTGCGACGTCGTGCCGTTGTTCGGCCAGACGTGGCCGCCGGGGCCCTCGGGGTCGGTGACGTTGTTCTGCAGGACCCACGGGTCGGGGTTCCGCTTCTGCAGGAAGGTACGGAAGATCCACGTCGTGCCCGACTTCGCGTTGCGCACGACGCGGGTGATGGTGCGAGTGCTGCCCGGGCAGACCGCGGTGCCCTTGAGGTCGGTCACCGCGCCCCACGTGGTGACGTTGCCCGCGAAGATGTCCGACAGCGACTTCGAGTCGAGCACGAGGCCCGGGCAGTCGGGGTTGTTGTACGGGATCGCGTCGGCGCCGATGGCGACCGGGATGTGGTTGACCCCGCCGCCGTTGCTGTTGGCGTTGGCGTACTCGGTGGCGGTCAGCGCGTCGTCGGTGCCGCAGTACGGTGTGTAGCCGTAGCCCGCGGCCGGCGCGTGCGCCGTGAACAGCGTGATGCACTTGCCCGAGCCGGCGCCCGCACCGAGCGGGTTGTTGTAGGTGATGGTGGCCTTGCCGGCGCCGCAGACCCCGTTGTACGTCGGGATGAAGCCGGTGCCGGTGGTGAGGTTCTGCTGCGCGTTCGTCTGGAACGTCGCGCCGTACGCGGTGATCGTCACGCCGGCCGAGCTGCAGCCCGGGCTGAGGTTCGGCACCGCGTGGGCGCCGGTGCTGCCGAGGGCAGCGGTCGCCAGGGCGAACGGCAGCAGCGCCGTACGCACCCGCATCGAGCGGAAGGTCATGGTGGTCCCTTTCGAGGATCGGGCCCGGCCCCGGCCGTGAAGGGGGCGGTCGGGGCAGGCCGGCGGTCACTCCGCCACCCGGTAGAAGCGGGCGAACGCGACATCCGGGCCACCGGGATGCGACCCGCGGAGAACCATTCCGTGAACTCTCGGGCGCACCCCTGGTCAGCGGTGCGCGGCATGGCGTAGGCATACGCCCGGCCGGACGGGGCGAACGTGGGGGAAACGGGGGCGATGGCGCGCGACGACACACCGGACCGCACCCTGGTCCGCCGCTTCCAGGCGGGCGACGAGGCCGCGTTCGACGACCTGTACCACCGCTACCAGCGGCGGCTGCGGTACGCCTGCCGCGCGGCCGGCGCGGACGCCGAGGACGTCGTGCAGGAGACGTTCGTGCTGCTCTGGCAGGCGCTGCAACGGCTGCCCGAGGACGTGCGGGTCTACCCCTACGCTTTCGTCGTGGCGCGCCGTCTCGTCCAGGCGGTCGTCGCGCGCCGGTCGCTGGTCGAGACGCTGACCGACGTCGAGGTGGCCGGCCCGGCGCCGGAGACGTACGACGACGCCATCGGGCAGGCGCTCGCCGACCTGCCGCCGGAGCAACGGCAGGCGGTGGCGTACCACGTCGTCGAGGGCATGCCACGACCGGCGACCGCGGCGCTGCTCGGGATCTCGCCGGGTCAGGTCGACGTCCTCGTCGGTCGCGCGCTGCTCGCGCTGCGGCAGCGCGTCAGGTGACCCGCACGGTGAACCTCGGCGACACCCCACCGCTGGTGCAGCAGGTGCCGGCGACCTGGACGTAGAACGTGTGCCAGCCGCGGGCGAGGCCGTTGCGGGTCAGCCGGAACGTCCCGTCCGCCGCGATACGGACCTTCGCGAGCAGCGCCAGCCGCCCGTTCGGATAGCGCTCGACGAGGTACGCGAGGCTGCCCGGCTGGCGCGGTGTCGTCGTTCCGGTGACGACGAGCGCAAGGCCGTAGCGCAGCGACGTCCCGGTGCCTGGCGACCGGCGGGTGACCGTCGTCGTCACCGCGACGAGCACTTTCGCGCTCGCCGACTTCTGGTACGACGTACTGCCCGGGTAGACGGCGGTGAAGACCGTGTGCGCGGTCATCGTGAACGTCGCGTGCCACGTCCCGTCGCTCCACGTCGTCGCGGTGCGCACCAGCTTGTACGTCGCCGACGGATAGACGCGCGCGTAGATCCGGACGGGCTCGGTCGTGAGGCCCATGCCGCCTTCCCGCGTCGTGGTGAGCCGTCCGGAGACGGTCGCGGTCTTCCCGCCCGCGGCGGTCGCCGGCTTCGCCGCGATGGTGAGCTTGGTCGGGTACGGGACGAGGACCGACGCGACCGGCGTCGCGCGCGACGGCTGCGACGTGTCGACGACCTGCACCGACTTGAGGCCACCGATGGTGAACACGGTCGCGAACGTGCACGTCGCGACCGAGCACCCGATGACCGAGCCGGTCGGTGGGTTGGCGCCCTCGCCGTCGATGACCAGCGATCGCGTCGCGGCGTACCGCTCGATGCTCGCGCCGGTGACGCCCACGGTCGGCCGGACGGTGAACGTCACGAGCTGCCCGAGCCCACCGGTGCGCGGCGGCGCGGGACTGTATTCCAGCCCGGTCGGTTGCACGACGGCGTGCGTACTGCCGCCGAGGTCGGTGTCGGCGCCGGTGCCCGCGACGCTGACCAGGAGCGGCCCGAGATCGCCGAACACGTAGCCGCCGCACGTGCTCACGCCGTCGGTCGCCACGGTGCACGAGCCCGCGGTCGCGTGGTCGTCGCCGGCGACGGCGACGGCGGGCGTGCCGGTGTACGTCGGGTCGGCGGGCGACGACGGGTTCGAGTTCACGTGCGCCGTCACCGTGAACGTCTGCGCCTCGCCGGAGACCGGCGCCGGCGCGAGCTCGACGGTGAAGACGCGCGGCGAGGAGACGACGAAGCACACCGCGCAGGTGCCGGTGCCGCCGTCCGGGTTGCGGACGGTGACCGGGTGCCGGTCGATCGAGGCGAACCCGTCGACGTCGAAGGTCACCGTCGCCGACGTGTCGCTCGTCGCCGTCGCGTCGGTGACCGTCACGCCGTCACCGAGCTCGACGTGGAGCGGGCCACGCGTGAAGTTGCCGCCGGTCAGCGTGGCGGTGATCCCGGTGCGGTTGCGCTGCACGACGTTGGGGTTGACGGACGTGACGTACGGCGCGGGCGTCACCTCGAAGCACGCCGCGCAGGTCTGCGTGCCGCCGTCGCCGTTCGTCACGGTCACGGGTTGCGCGCCGAGCGGCGCGTTCGACGCGACCCCGAGGTCGAACCGCAACGTCGTGGCGTCGACGTACGTCGTCGGCCCGGCGGTGAGCCCGATGTCGGCTGGCACCGAGATGCGGGCGCCCTCGTCGAAGCCGGTGCCCGTCACGGTCACGGCGACCGGTGCCGCGCCGCGACCGCGGACCTTCGGGTCGAGCTTGGTGACCTTCGGCGTGCTGATGACGCGGAAGCACCCGGGGCACGTCGTCGTACCGCCGTCGCCGTTGTCGAGCGCGACGTCGCGCGGCCCGAGCGCCGCGTCGGGCGCGATCGTCAGCCGCGCGGTGACGGCGTACGCGCTCTCCCGCACCACCTCGGACACCGTGATGCCGTCGCCGAACGACACCGCCGCGCCCGTCCGGAAGTCGCTGCCGTCGAGGCGCACCCGCAGGTCGGCACCGCGCGGCAGGGCGGGTGCGTCGACGCCGGTGACGACCGGTCGCGGCGTGACACCGAAGCACGCGCAGGTGCCGCGGCCGCCGTCCGTGTTGACGACGGTCACCGTCCGGACGCCGGTCGGCGCGTCGGCGCCGATCGTCAGCCGGGCGGTCATGTGCGTCGCGGTCACGACCAGGTCGGACACGGTGATCCCGAGCCCGAAGTCGACGGTGGACCCGGCGAACGCGGTGCCGTACAGGTCGACGGCGACCGTGCCGGACCCGACGCTGCGGCCGCTCGGCGTGACCTGGACCGGCGAGGGACCGGGCGTCACGAGGAAGCAGGCGCACGATCCCGACTGGCCGGTGTCGGTGTTGCGGACGCTGACCGTGCGCGGCGCGGACTCGGCGTCGGGGTCGATCTCGACGACGACGTCGAGAGCGGTCGCGTCGACCACGGGCCAGCGCTGCACCGACACCCGCGGGTCGTCGTACCCCGGCACTGCCGCCGCGCGGAAGTCGGTGCCGTTGTCGC
>CBQZLL010000141.1:0-8178 GCA_967749945.1 uncultured Frankiaceae bacterium | reverse complement strand
CGGCTGGTCGGCGTTATCGCGGTGCTGTCCGACAAGGACGTCACGGCGATGCTCGCGTTGCTGGAGCCGGTGCTCACCGACGTCGTCGTGACGACCAACCACTCGCCTCGTGCGCTCGCGGCGGACGACCTCGCGCGGGCGGCCGTCGCGGTGTTCGGTGCGGACCGGGTCGTCGTCGAGCCGTTGCTGCCCAACGCGATCGACGCCGCCGTCGCGCTCGCCGACGAGGCCCACGACGCGGGCGCCGGAGTCCTCGTGACCGGCTCCCTCTACACCGTCGGCGAGGCCCGCACGCTGTTCGTCGGCTAGAGTCACGCCCCATGTCCGAACGCACTCTCGTCCTCGTCAAGCCCGACGGCGTCCGCCGTGGCCTCGTCGGGGAGGTCGTCAGCCGCCTGGAACGCAAGGGCCTGACCCTCCTCGCGCTGGAGCTGCGCACCCTCGACCGCGCGACGGCGGAGGAGCACTACGCCGAGCACGTCGAGCGCCCGTTCTTCGGCGAGCTCGTCGACTTCATTGCCGGGGGGCCGCTCGTCGCGCTCGTCGTGGAGGGCCCGCGGGCCGTCGAGGCGGTCCGCACGCTGATGGGCGTCACCGACCCCGTGAAGTCCGCGCCGGGCTCGCTGCGCGGCGACTACGCCCTGGAGATCGGCCAGAACCTCGTCCACGGCAGCGACTCCCCGGAGTCGGCCCAGCGCGAAGTGAAGCTCTTCTTCCCGAGCCTCTGAAGGACGGCCCCGGTCGGCCGAACCCAAGGACGCTGGGCTACGATGCGTCAATTCCCCGGATCCGAAAGGTCCACCCGCCTCATGGCAGCAGGCTCCCTCTCGTTCCTCGGCCGCGACATGGCCGTCGACCTCGGTACCGCGAACACCCTGGTGTACGTCCGCGGCCGTGGCATCGTCCTCAACGAGCCGTCCGTCGTCGCGATCAACACGAACAACAAGGGCATCCTCGCGGTCGGCACCGAGGCCAAGCGGATGATCGGCCGTACGCCGGGCAACATCGTCGCGATCCGCCCGCTCAAGGACGGCGTCATCGCCGACTTCGAGACGACCGAGCGGATGCTGCGGTACTTCATCCAGAAGGTGCACCGCCGCCGCCACTTCGCCAAGCCGCGGATCGTCGTCTGCGTGCCGTCGGGCATCACCGGCGTGGAGCAGCGGGCGGTCGAGCAGGCGGGCTACCAGGCCGGCGCGCGCAAGGTGTACATCATCGAGGAGCCGATGGCCGCCGCGATCGGCGCCGGGCTCCCCGTGCACGAGCCGACCGGCAACATGGTCGTCGACATCGGCGGCGGCACGACCGAGGTCGCGGTGATCTCGCTCGGCGGCATCGTGACGAGCCAGAGCATTCGCGTCGGCGGTGACGAGCTGGACGGCTCGATCATCAGCTACGTCAAGAAGGAGTACTCCCTGATGCTCGGCGAGCGGACCGCCGAGGAGATCAAGATGGCGATCGGGTCGGCGTTCCCCGCGCCGGACGAGCCGCACGCCGAGATCCGCGGCCGCGACCTCGTCTCGGGCCTGCCGAAGACGATCGTCGTCAGCGCGGAGGAGATCCGCAAGGCGATCGAGGAGCCGGTCAACGCCATCGTCGACGCGGTGAAGACCACCCTCGACAAGTGCCCGCCGGAGCTCTCCGGCGACGTCATGGACCGCGGCATCGTCCTCACCGGCGGTGGCGCGTTGCTCAAGGGCCTGGACGAGCGCCTGAAGCACGAGACGGGGATGCCGATCCACATCACCGACAACCCGCTCCACTCGGTCGCGATGGGGTCCGGCAAGTGCGTCGAGGAGTTCGAGGCGCTGCGCCAGGTCCTCATCTCCTCACCGCGTCACTAACGCCGAGGGATGTACCGCGACTCGCGCCGCATCCGGGTCGTCCTTGCGCTGCTGATCCTCACGTCGTTCACGCTGATCACCATCGACTACCGCGCGGGCGACGGAACGGTGCTGCGGTCGCTGCGCAACGCGGCGGCGACGGTCTTCGGTCCGGTCGAGCGCGCCGTGACGTCGGTACTCCGGCCCATCGGCAACGCCCTGTCGACGCTCGGCGACCTCGGCGGTCTCAACGACGAGGTCAAACGGCTGCGCGCGGAGAACGCGAACCTCAAGAACCAGCTCCACCAGGTCGACGACTTGCGTCGCGAGAACGACGAGCTGCGCAAGCTCAACGGCCTCACGACGCGCGGCGGGTACAAGACAGTACGGTGCCGGGTCGTCGCGGTCGGCCCCGACAACTTCGAGTGGACGGCGACCCTCGACTGTGGCCGCGGCGACGGCATCCGCAAGGGCCAGACCGTCCTCAACGGCGACGGCCTGGTCGGCAAGGTGGTCGAGGTCGGGCCGTTCACCGCGCAGGTGCTGCTCGCCATCGACCCGGAGTTCACCGTCATCGGCCGGCTCGCCGCGCACGGCACGACCGGGCCGGTCAGCGGCCACGGCCTCGACCCGATGGCGATGCAGCTCCTCGCGCCGACGGCGGCCGTGGCCAAGGGCGAGGCGATCGTCAGCCAGGGCGTGCAGGGCGGCATAGTCGCGGGCGTGCCGATCGGCGTCGTGGCGAGCGTGAGCAGGGAGCGCGCCGTGCTGACGAAGACCGTGCAGGTGAAGCCGTTCGTGCGGTTCACCGCGCTCGACGTCGTCGGCGTCGTGGTCCAGCCACCGCGCCACGATCCGCGTAACGCCGTGCTGCTCACCGCGCCGCCCTCGCCGACGCCCACGCCGACGCCCGGACCGTGCGAGTCGGCCACGCCGACGGCCTCGCCGACCGCGTCACCCACCGCATCCCCGACCCCGTGCGCGAGCGCGTCGCCGAGCGCCTCGCCGACCCCGACGGTTGGCAGGACGTTCGGGCCCCCGTCGACGCCGCCCCCGCCGTGAGCGCCAACCGCCTCGCCGTCGTCGTGCTCGGCCTGTTCACGGCGTTGCTGCTGCAGGTGACCGTCCTCGGGCGGCTGTCGTTCCTCGGCGCGAAGCCCGACCTGGTGCTCGTCGCGGTCGTCTGCTTCGCGCTCTCCGACGGGCCGGGCGTCGGGATGGGCGCGGGCTTCGGCATCGGGCTGTTCACCGACCTGCTCGGCAGCCACACGCTCGGCGTGCTGGCCCTCGTGCTCTGCGTCGTCGGGTACGCCGCCGGCGTCATCCGGTCGTACTTCGACCGGCTCTCGACGTTCACGCCGATGGCTGTCGTCGGCGGGCTCACGGCGGCGGCCATCCTGACGTACGCCGGACTCGGCGCGTTGCTCGGTGATCCGCGGATCGCGGAGGACCCGGTCGTCCGGAGCCTGGTCCTGACGAGTCTTTACGATGTCGTCTTGACCCCGTTCGTGTTCGCGGCCGTCACGGCGTTGCGCGGGAGGCCGGCAGTATGAGCGAGCGTTCGCGCTTGCGGCTCGCGGTGCTGCAGCTTCTCGTGCTCAGTCTCGTCGGGACGTTGCTCGGCCGCCTCTGGTACCTCCAGGTCCTCGCCGGTGACCAGTACGAGCGGATCGCCGCGGACAACGGCCGCGGCACGATCGTCGAGCCCGCGATCCGCGGCCGTATCCTCGACGACCTGGGCCGCCCCCTCGTCACGAACCGCACCAGCCTCGTCGTGTCGGTGAGCTATGCCGAGCTGATCAAGCAGAAGGACGACGGCAAGGCTGTCCTGAAGCGGCTTGGCGCGCTGCTGCACGTGTCGCCGACGCTCCTCGACGAGCAGGTGACCCCGTGTCTCACCAAGGCCGAGGAGGCGCGCGAGGTCGCGCGGCTGGCCAAGCAGGGCGAGAAGTACGTCAAGCCGTCGACCTGCAACAACGGCTCTCCGCTGCAACCCGTCCCCGTCGCGACCGACGTCCCGGCCGACGTGGCGTTCCGGATCATGGAGCACCGCGAGGACTTCCCCGGGATCGAGGCGAAGGCGGCCGCGATCCGCGCGTATCCGAACAAGACGCTGGCCGCGCACGTGTTCGGCTACCTGGGCCGGATCTCCGCCGACGAGATCGGCAAGGGCCGCTACAAGACCGGCTACGCGCCGAGCGACCTGATCGGCCGCGGTGGTGTCGAGGAGGTCTACGACCGCGACCTGAAGGGCGTCTCCGGCCTGCAAACCGTCTCGGTCAACCGCCTGGGGCGCGTCACCGGCGTCGTCGAGACGCGCGAGCCGACACCCGGCAACGACCTCGTCCTCTCGCTCGACACCGGCGTCCAGCAGGCCGCGGAGCAGGCGCTCGCGGACTGGATGCTGTACGCCCGCAAGAAGCCCGCCGACAAGCGCGGCCGCACCTCGCCCGCGCCGAGCGGCGCGGCGGTCGTGGTCGACGTGACGAACGGCCGGATCGTTGCACTCGCGAGCAACCCGACGTTCGACCCGGCGCGGTTCGGCGCGCCGATCCCGAAGCAGGTCTACGACACGCTGTTCGGCGAGGCGGCGGGCGACCCGCTCGTCTCGCGCGCGGTGCAGGGCCGCTTCGCGCCGGGCTCGACGTTCAAGCTCGTGTCGACGGCGGCCGCGGTCGACAGCGGGCTCGCGTCGCTCGGCGGGTCGTTCTCCTGCCCGGGCAGGCTCAAGGTCGGCAACTCGTACAAGAGCAACTTCGAAGGTGTCGGCGAGGGCACGATCAGCCTCTACACGACGCTGGTGAAGTCGTGTGACACGGTCTACTACCAGTTCGCGATCAACGAATGGTTCCGCGACAACGCGCTGGTCGAGGCGGGGAAGAAGCCGACCGAGGCGTTGCAGGCCATGGCTCGCGAGTTCGGCTTCGGCAAGCGGAGCGGCATCGACCTCCCTGACGAGCGCGCGGGCGTCGTCATGGATCGCGAGCTGCGTCGCCAGCAGTGGCAGGACAACAAGGCGCAGTACTGCAAGGACGCGGAGAACCCCAACTACTCCGACTACGTCCGCGCGATCAGCCGCGAGAACTGTGCCGAGGGCTTCCGCTACCGCCTCGGCGACGAGGCCAACCACTACGTAGGCCAGGGCGAGGTTCTCGTCACGCCGTTGCAGCTCGCCATGGCGTACGCCGCGCTGGCGAACGGCGGCACGCTGTTCTCGCCGAAGCTCGCCAAGGCCGTCATCGGCCCGGACGGCAAGGTCGTCAAGCAGATCAAGCCGACCGTCGTCCGCCACCTCGACGTCGACCCGCAGACGATCGCGTACATGCAGCGCGCGCTCGCCGCGGTGCCGACCGACGGCACGGCGCGCGGGGCGTTCGCCGGGTTCCCGTTCGAGCGGCTCGCGGTTGCCGGCAAGACCGGCACGGCCGAAGTGCTCGGCAAGCAGAACACGTCGTGGTTCGCGTCGTACGGCCCGGTCGGCGACCCGCGCTACGCGATTGTCGTGATGATCGAGCAAGCCGGCCAGGGCGGGCAGATCGCCGCGCCTTCGGTGCGCCAGATCTGGGACGGCATCTACGGTCTCGAAGGGCACCAGGCCGCGTACCCGGGGGGCCTGCCACCGAATGCGCTGCCGAAGATCGCACCCGACGGCACCATCACCAAGGCGACGGTGCCGCAGCCGGCATCGACGCCGTCGGCGGCGGCGTTGCCGCCCATGCTCCCCGAGCCGAAGCGGCGGGTCCGCTGGTGACCGAGTGGACGACGCCGCGCGCCTCGCCGGTCCCGCTGTCGCGACGGGAGTCGTTGCGCGAGCGCGCATGGCATCGCGAGTCGCCGCTGCGGCGGCTGGACTGGGCGCTCGTCCTCGCCGCCGTCGCGCTCTCCACGATGGGCGCGGTGCTCGTCTGGTCGGCGACGAAGAACAACCTCGCGGCCAAGGGCCTCGACCCGAACACGTTCCTCAAACGGCACGTGCTCAACGTCTGCATCGGGCTCGCGCTCGGCACCATAGCGGCGCTCGTGGACTACCGGATGCTGCGGGCGTACGCCCCGATCGTCTACGCCGCGTCCTGCCTCGGCCTTGTCGCGGTGCTGTCGCCGCTCGGCTCGACGATCAACAACGCGCGGTCGTGGATCGTCATCGGGGGCGGGTTCCAGATCCAGCCGTCGGAGTTCGCGAAGGTCGCGCTGGTCGTCGGCATGGCGATGCTCCTCGGCGAGAAACGCGACAACGAGAGCGACCCGCGCGACGGCGACGTCCTGCTGGTGCTCGCGCTCGCCGCGGTGCCGATGGCGCTCATCCTGCTGCAGCCCGACTTCGGCACGATGATGGTCTTCGTCTTCACGATCCTCGGCGTGCTCGCGGTCTCCGGCACGCCGACCCGCTGGGTCGCCGGGCTGGTCCTGCTCGGGGTGCTCGGCGGCGTCGGGATCCTGCACTTCCACCTGCTGCACGACTACCAGGAGAAGCGGCTCACCGCGTTCGCCGACCCCAAGGCCGACCCTGGCTTCACGGGCTACAACGTCAACCAAGCCAAGATCGCGATCGGGTCGGGGCGGGTGACCGGCAAGGGTCTCTTCCAGGGCACCCAGACGAACGGCCAGTTCGTGCCCGAGCAGCAGACCGACTTCGTCTTCACGGTGGCGGGGGAGGAGCTGGGATTCGTCGGCGCGGGGGGCATCCTCGTGCTGCTCGGGCTGGTGCTCTGGCGCGGCATCCGGATCGCGATGAACGCGGGGGACATGTTCGGCACGCTCGTCGCGGCGGGCGTGGTGTCCTGGTTCGCGTTCCAGTCGTTCGTCAACATCGGGATGACGCTCGGCATCATGCCGGTGACCGGGCTGCCGCTGCCGTTCGTGTCGTACGGCGGGTCGGCGATGTTCGCGAACATGATCGCGGTCGGACTGCTCTGTAACGTCAAGATGCGCAGCAACGCGTGGGACTGAGGTTTGGCTCACTGGCGAAACGGATAGGAGGGACAGACCGGACATCTGTGTCCGGAAACGGGGTGACGGACCTCCCTACGCCGTCCCAGAAGGAGTCCCCTCATGCGTCGTGCATTCCTCACTCGCGCGCTGGCCGCCCTCACGGTCGGTGCGCTGTCCCTCCCCGGCGTGACCCACGCCGCCGCTCCGGCCGCCGCGCGGCCGCCCGTCCCTGGTGCCGTGCGGTTCGAGAACGGCTGGGCCGTACCGACGTCGACTGCCGGTCCCGCCTGGTACGACACGGCGTTCGCGAAGCGGGTCCTCGACGCCGGCAGCAAGGGCGTCCGGCTGCCCGACGGCGCCACGCTGCCCGGCGGCCCGCGTGCCGTCGGTCTCGCGTCGACCGGCATCCGCCCGGGCATCTGGCTCATCTCGCTGCAGACCGGCCAGGGCGGCCAGTACGGCTTCGCCTGGTGCAGCGCGAACTTCGTGTTCCAGAAGACCGGCACGTACGGCATCGGCACGGCCGGCCACTGCGCGGCGAACGACGCGCTCGGTGGCTTCGCGGACGTCACGGCGTACGTCGTGCCGCCGGTCGGCTCGGGCTCGCTGCCCGGCATCTACCACATCGGCAAGTTCGTGTCGGGCTTCCACAACAACGGCATCGGCGACGACTTCGCGATGGTCTCGATCTACCCGCAGTACAACTCGTGGGTCAACCCGTCGATGCCGGTGTTTGGCGGCCCGACGGGCGTGTACGCGCCGAACGGCCTGCCGACCGTGGTCAAGCACTTCGGCCACGGCATGGGTGTCGGTGCCGGTGGTACGCCGCGCGCGGGTCTCGCGACGACGTTCACCGCGCGGGGCGGCAACGCGTTCGCGTGGTACGGCGTCGGCTTCCAGGGTGACTCGGGCTCCGGCGTCGAGGACGTCCTCGGCACCGCGGTCGGCAACTTCACGCACATCGTGATCTTCGACGGCATCCCCGGCGAGATGCTGCCCGGCCAGCTTGCGGGCACGAGGATGGGCAAGATCCTCTCGATCGCGACGGGTTGGTCATTGGTGACGGCGAGCCTCGTCCCCAGCCCGTAAGAGCGCACGGTGCGCCGGCCCCGGTCCGGACGGACCGGGGCCGGCGCGCGTCCGGATGCGCCCCGCCCGTGCCCGGCGCTACTGGTGAGTAGCGGCGTCGGCCACGCGGGAACTGGTGAACGGCGGCGCCGCTACTCACCAGTAGCCATGGCGAGGCGGCTACCCTGGGACGTCATGGACAGCCTCTTCCCGCGCCTCGAACCCCTGCTGCCGCGGGTGCAGAAGCCGGTGCAGTACGTCGGCGGCGAGCTCAACGCGCAGGTCAAGGACTGGGACGCGGCCGACGTCCGCTGGTGCCTCATGTACCCGGACGCGTACGAGGTCGGCCTGCCCAACC
>CBQZLL010000140.1:0-8204 GCA_967749945.1 uncultured Frankiaceae bacterium | reverse complement strand
CCAAGAACTCGTCGGGCAACTTCGTCGCGACCGGTGGTGACGCGATCCTCGGCTTGACGCTGAAGCCGGCCACGATCACGAACGGCACCGCCGCGACCTGGACCATGACCGACCTCGGCGGCAACACCGTCGTGTTCGCGCCGGCGACGACCTACAGCTCGGCGCCGTCCGTGGCGGCACCGCACGCCTACCGCATCGACTCCGCGACGCAGCCCGGCTCGTCGCTCAAGACGACGTACACCTACGTGAACGGCCGGGTCAGCGAGATGCGCGCCCCCACGCCGCCTGGTGGCAGCTGCACGCCGGTGTGGAGCAAGGGCTGCCGATCGCTGCTGTTCACGTACAACGGGAACGGCCACCTGACGAGCATCGGGTACAAGGCGACGGACTCGGCCGGGTCCGCGCTGCTCGGCGCCGTCGCGTGCTACGCGTACGACGACGGGATCAACGGGACCGGACGGCTGACGCAGACCTGGGACCCGCGAGCCGTGACCTCGGGCGGCCTCGCGGCAGGCTGCGGGACGGCAGTGCTGCCGACCGCGTACGGCTACGACGCCCTCGGCCGGCTCGGGTCGGTCACGCCGCCGGGCCTCGCGGCGTTCAACCTCGGGTACGACGCCACGGGCCGGGTCACGACGGTGACCCGGACGCACAGCCTCGTGTCCGGCGGCGGCAGCGAGGTGTCGACGGTCCTCTACGGCATCTCGGCGACGGCCGACGCGACGAACGCGTACTACCGCCCGAGCCTCACGCCGGCGGCAGTCGCGGCCTGGGGCCAGACCGACCCGCCGGTCAGCGGCGTCGCGATCTTCGCACCCGGTGACGCCGTCTCGGCCACGGACGTCCGAGGCGGGAACCTGTACTACCTCAGCGCGGCCGGCCGGATCGTCAACACCGCGTCGTTCGGCGGCGGGTCGGCGACCGACGCAGCGAACTGGCACGTCGACATGACGCAGTACGACAAGAACGGCAACGCGGTCCAGGCGCTCAGCACGGCGAACCGCGCGCTCGCGCTGAACCCGTCGTCGGCGCCGGCCGGGCTCGTCCTCCCGACCGGGACGGCGGCCGCCGCGGCGGCGCTGTCCTCCGTCACGGTCTACAGCGCGGACGGCATGGACGTCGCCGACACGTTCGGCCCGTACCACCTCGCGACCGTGCCGGGCAGCGCCACCCCGGTCGGCATCCGGACCCACACGCACCGCGACTACGACACCGGCGCCGAGCTCGCGCACCCGGCGGGCCCGCGGCTGCACCTCGAAGTGGCGAGGTACACGGCGGCGAGTCGCTCCTCGGCGGCGGTGCCGACGAGCGAGACGGACAAGCGCTCGACCGCGACGCGCTACGCGCTCACGGCCACGGACGCGACCGGGTGGACGTTCCGCAAGCTGATGCAGGCCGTCGTCGACCCCGCCGGTCTCGCGCTGACGGCGGTGACCCGCTACGACGCGGCGACCGGCGCCGTCGTCGAGACGCGCCAGCGGTCGAACCCCAACGGCGGCGGCGCGGGCTCGACGCAGACGCTGTACTACACCGCCGACGGATCGAGCCCGGACGCCGCGTGCCGGAACCGGCCCGAGTGGGTCGGCCTGCTGTGCAAGCACGTGCCGGTCGCGCAGCCGACGCCGGACGGCCTGACGTCGGGCCTGGCCGGCCGGACCACCAGGTTCGTGCAGACGTACGACTACCTGAACCGCCCGACGGTCGTCGTCGAGACGCCGCCGGGGGGGCCGGCGCGGACGACCACGACGACGTACGAGAACAGCGGGTGGTCGCCGCGGGTCGCGCAGCTCCAGGTCACCGGCGGCACCGGCGCGGCCGTGCCGACGCGGACGTCGTCGTACGACGCGAGCACGGGTCTCGTCACGACCGCCGCCGCGGCGGCGACCGCCGACCTGGCCGCGACGACCGCCACCACCGGCTACGACGACTTCGGCCGGGTGGTGTCGTACAACGACGGCTCGGGCGCGACCGCGACGACGACGACGTACGACAGCAGCGGCCGGGTGCTCAAGGTCACCGACGCGAAGGGTGACCGGACGTTCGCGTACGACGGCGGCGGCGAGCGGCGCGGCCTGCCGACGTCGGTCGCGGTCAGCGGCGTCGGGACGTTCACCGCGTCGTACGGTCCCGACGGCGCGCTCGTCTCGCAGAACTGGCCGAACGGCGTGGTGCAGACGTTCACCCGCAACCAGGCGGGCGAGACCGTCCGCGTCCGGGCCGTGATGGGCACCACCGTCTGGCTCGACGAGACGGTGTCGCCGAATGCGTACGGCCAGTGGCGCTCGCGCGCCGCGACGGTCGGCGCGACGTCGGGTTCGCAGGGCGGCGCGTGGACGTACGACTACGACGCGGCGGGGCGGCTCACCAGGGTCGAGGACGACCCGAGTGGTGCCGTGGGCTGCACGACGCGTACGTACGCGCTCGACGCGAACGGCAACCGCGGCACGTCCACGTCGTACGCGCCGGGCAGTGGCGGCGCGTGCCAGAGCGCGACCGGCGGCAGCGCCGTCGCGCACCACTACGACACCGCGGACCGGCTGCTCGGCGTCGGTATCGACACCGGCCTGACGTACGACTCCTTCGGGCGGATCACGTCGCTGCCGGCCAAGGCGACCACGGACCCGACCGGCGCCGTGGTCGCGACGACGTACTTCGCGAACGACATCGTGCGCAGCGTCACGCGCGGTGCGGCGAAGCAGCAGTGGAGCCTCG
This sequence comes from uncultured Frankiaceae bacterium, assembly GCA_967749945.1. GTDB lineage: Bacteria > Actinomycetota > Actinomycetes > BP-191 > BP-191 > BP-191. The sequence continues at coordinate 5,492 of CBQZLL010000140.1, read as the reverse complement.
ACGCGGCGGGCCGGATCGCGACGCGGACCGACCTGACCAGCGGCGTCGAGACTGGCCGGGTCGTCAACCACTACACGGACGGCTCGGACGCGCCCGGGTGGGTCGCCGAGAACGCCGCGGGCACCGCGTTCACCCGCAACATCACGGGTCTCGACAGCTCGCTCGTCGCGACCGTCAACGAGGCCGGGACGGTGTCGTGGCAGGTGGCCAACCTGCACGGCGACGTGTGCGCCACCGCGGCCGGCTCGGCGAGCGCGCCGGCCAGTGGCTACGCCGCCGACGAGTTCGGCGTCCCGCAGAGCGCGGCGCCGGCGCGGTACGGCTGGCTCGGCGGCAAACGACGCGCGGCCGACGTCCTCGGCGGTCTCACCCTGATGGGCGTTCGCCTCTACGCGCCGGCGCTCGGGCGGTTCCTCCAGGTGGACCCGATCCTCGGAGGCAACGAGAACGCGTACGGCTACCCGAGCGACCCGATCAACATGTTCGACCTGGACGGCCGCTGGGGCTGGGGCGACGTCGGCAAGTTCGTCGGAGACGTGGCCAAGACCGCGTGGAACCACCGCGACGAGATCATGCTCGGCGTCGGCATCGGCGTCGCCGCCGCGTGCATCGTCGTGAGCGCCGGCGTCTGCGGCGGCGCGCTGGTCGCCCTCGCCTGGGGGACCGCCGCCATGAACGGCGCCGACATCGGCTACAAGCTGGCGAAGGGATCGCTCCGGCCGAGCGACATCGGCTGGGCGTTGGTCGACTGCGTGACGATGGGCGAGGACGCCACCTTCCGCCGCGCGGCGAAGAGCGCGGTGCGGTTCAAGTCCGTCACCGACGGCAAGGTCATCAGCTACAAGTCCACGGAGTCGGCGTTCGGCTACATGACGAAGACGGCACCGAAGCGGGTCGACGAGCTCACGCTGGGCGTGTACCGCGACGTGTACCTCTACGGCGTGCGGCAGGCGACGAACGGCTGGTGGTGAGACTGGGCTGACCATGCGGGGCGGGGCGCCGTGAATCTTTTCCGAAGGATGACCGCCCCTAGCCCGTAACCGTTATAGGGGAGCGGTTGGGGGGGATCAGTAAAACCCATCCGGGCACCCGTCCGGCCTCGCGCATCGCGACGCCGTCCGTCGATCAGAGGGTGGGGACAATGATCCATCTCTTGGCACCGTTACGCGCGCGAAGCAGGGTCTTCCTGGTCGCGCTTCTCGCCACTCTCATGAGCATGGCCGGGATCTCGGCCGCGTCGGCCAACGACCTCCACGAAGTGCAGAACACGAGCTACGACAACTGGTCGTACATCCACGACGCGGGCACCAGCACCGAGTACAGCGTCGGCCAGGGCTTCACGACCAACTACTACGCGGGCGAGAAGGTGCACCACATCGCGGTGTGGTTGCAGCGCACCGGCGCCGCGGAGAATGCGTGCGTATGGCTCACGCTGCGCCAGTACTCCAACACCGGCGACCTCGGATCGGCGTGCATCAACGCGCAGACCATGGGGACGAGCGCCCAGTGGTACGACTTCACCTTCAGCTCGCCGATCACCATCACGCCGCAGACGCAGTACAACTTCATCGTCCGGTACTACGGGTCGTGCGACAACTGCGTGCAGATGGCCTGGTCCAGCACGAACCTATACCGCGATGCGAACGGCCCGAACTACCGGTACGGCCAGAGCGGCACGAGCTGCTGCTGGTATGGCCCCGGTACCGACACCGTCTTCCTGATCGCGGTCGACCACACCTCCGTCGCGGTCACCCAGGCGGCCGAGAACGTGACGTCGAACAGCGTGCGGATGGTCGGCCGTGACGACGACGACGCGGGCGGGCTCGCGACGAACATAGTCTTCTACTGGGGCACGACCACCTCGTACGGCAACACCACCTCGCCGTTCGCCTGCCAGGGCGGGTACACCTGCTGGTGGGACATGAGCGGCATCTCGTCGAACACGACGTACCACTACAAGGCGTGCTTGCAGAACTACGTCGGTGAGCAGTGCGGCGGCGACGTCTCGTTCACCACGCCGGCCGTACCGGGCGCGACGCTGTCGCCGTCCAGCTACAACTTCGGGTCGGTGACCCTCGGGCAGACCAGTGCGGCGACCACGTTCACGCTGTCCAGCACCGGCACGGCGAACCTCACCGTGTCGAGCGTCACGAGCGGCGGCACCAACCCTGGCGACTTCGTGAAGCAGAACGACAACTGCACTGGCGCGACGATCGCGCCAGGCAACACCTGCACGTTCCAGATCCGGTTCGCCCCGGCGGCGGTCGGCTCGCGCTCCGCGACCGTGACGGCCGCGACCAACGCCGGGAACAAGACGTCGTCGCTGTCCGGCACCGGAGTCGGCACGCCGGTCGCCAGCGCGTCGCCGACCAGCATCAACTTCGGGACGGTCGCGGTCGGCAGCTCCAGCTCGCCGTCGAGCGTCACGGTGTCCAACACCGGCACTGCGACGCTGTCCGTCTCGAGCGTCTCGGTCGGCGGCAGCCACCCCGGCGACTTCCCGAAGTCGTCCGACGGCTGCACCGGCGCGAACGTCGCGCCCGGCGGGTCGTGCACGTTCAATGTGGCGTTCAGCCCGACGGCGATCGGCGCGCGGTCCGCAACCGTGACGATCAACACCAACGGGGGCAGCCCGACCGTCGCGCTGTCCGGTACGGGTGCCGGCACGCCGGTCGCGAGCGTCTCGCCGACGAGCATCAACTTCGGCACGGTCACGGTCGGCAGCTCCAGCCCCGCGCAGACCGTCACGGTGTCGAACACCGGTACCGCGAACCTGTCGGTGACCGGCGTCTCGATCGGCGGCACCAACTCGGGCGACTTCGCCAAGTCCGCGGACGGTTGTAGCGGCGCGAGCATCGCGCCGAGCTCGAGCTGCACCTTCCAGGTGACGTTCAGCCCGTCGGCGCTGGGCTCCCGGTCGGCTACCGCCACTGTCTCCACCAACGGCGGTAACCCGGTCGTGAACCTGTCCGGCACGGGTGGCGGCGCGCCGCAGATCAACCTGTCGCCAACCAGCGTCGGCTTCGGCAACGTCACGCTCGGCCAGTCGAGCTCGCCGACGACGATCACGGTGTCCAACACCGGCACGGCGAACCTGACCGTCTCCACTGTCTCCATCGGCGGCACCAACGCGAGCGACTTCTCGAAGTCGTCGGACACCTGCACCGGTGCCACCGTGCCCGCCGGGTCGAGCTGCACGTTCGCCGTGTCGTTCAGCCCGTCGGCGGTGGGGTCGCGGTCCGCGACCGTGACGGTTTCCAGCAACGCGGGTAACCCGACCGTCGCGCTGTCCGGCAGCGGCGTCGGCGTGCCGCAGGTCGGCGTCGCGCCGAGCAGCATCAACTACGGCACCATCACGGTCGGGTCGAGCAGCTCGGCGCAGACGATCACGGTGTCCAACCCGGGCACCGGGGCGCTGTCGGTGACGAGCGTGTCGATCGCCGGCCCGAACGCCGCCGACTTCACCAAGTCGTCGGACACGTGCTCGGGTACGAGCGTCGCCGCGGGGTCGAGCTGCACCTTCCGGGTGACGTTCACGCCCGGTGCGCTCGGTGCTCGGTCGGCCACGGTCACCGTCGACACGAACGCCGGCAGCCCGACGGTTGCGCTGTCCGGCAACGGCGGCGGTACGCCGGCCGCCAGCATCTCGCCGACGAGCGTCAACTACGGCACCGTGCTCGCCGGTACGTCGTCATCCCCGACGACGGTCACGCTGACGAGCAACGGCACGTCGGACCTCACGGTGTCCAGCGTGTCGGTCAGCGGTGCCAACGCGGGTGAGTTCGTGTTGTCGTCGGACAACTGCACCGGCACCACCCTGCCGGCCGGCAACACTTGCACGTTCCAGGTGACGTTCTCGCCGACCTCGGCGGGTTCGAAGTCGGCCACGGTGACTGCCGTCACCAACGCCGGGAACAAGACCGTCTCGCTGTCCGGCACCGCGACCGCTCCGGCGATCTCGGTCTCGCCAGGGAGCCTGTCGTTCGGCACCGTCACCGTCGGCTCGTCGAGCTCGCCGTCGACGGTCACGGTGACCAACACCGGCACGGCGAACCTGTCCGTCACCGGCGTCTCGGTCAGCGGCACCAACGCGAGCGACTTCGCGCTGGGGTCGAACGGCTGCACCGGCGCGACGGTCGCTCCAGGGGCGACGTGCACCTTCACGGTGACGTTCACCCCGGGCGCGGGCGGTGCCCGTTCCGCAACGGTGACGATCACAAGCAATGCCGGAAACCAGGCCGTCGCGCTCAGCGGCGCCGGTGGCGTTGCAGCGATCAGCGTCTCGCCGTCGAGCCTCAACTTCGGCTACGTCGGTGTCGACCCGTCCGACCCGCAGACGGTGACCGTGAGCAACCCGGGCTCGGCAGACCTGTCGATCTCGACGCTCACGATCAGCGGTGCGGCCGCCGGTGACTACACGATCTCGGCGGACTCCTGCAGCGGCGCGACCGTCGCGCCGGGTGGGTCGTGCACGTTCGACGTGACGCTCGAGGCCACCGTCGCGGGCACCCGTGCCGCGACGATCACGGTCGCGAGCGCGGCCGGCAACCGGACCGTGTCGCTGACTGGCATCGGCGACCTGGTCGCCCCGGTCTCGGCGTTCAGCACGTCGAACAACGGGATCGTGCTGACGACCCAGTCAGTGACCGGCACGGTCACGGACGACAGGTCGGGCGTCGACACGGTGACGGTGACGTTCACGCCGCTGCTGCCGACGGGCGGCTCGACCGTCCAGGCACTGCTGTCGTGCAACGCCAACCGCAGGTCCTGCACGTGGTCGGCGGTCGTGCCGTTGATCCCGGGCGTCTACACGGTGACGGTCCGGGCGACGGACCTCGCCGGAAACGCGGAGTTCCCTGGCCAGACGATCACGATCATCGACGCCTAGGAACGCGCACTCGCGAAACGCGGGGCCGCCGGCACTCTCGCCGGCGGCCCCGTTCGCGTCCACCGTGCGCCCACGGGACGTCATTGCTGCCGCCGAGCCGGGTCTCCTTCGGTCAGACGGCCGGGTCAGGCAGGAGCTCCCGTACCTCCTGCGCACAGCGGCACGCGACGGCGATCTTGGCAGCCCACTCGAGCGCCTCCTCGCGTGAGGCCACGTCGACGACCGCGAACCCGCCGAGGACCTCCTTGGTCTCCGGGTACGGGCCGTCGATGACCGTCCCGTCGGTGGCCACGACGCTCGCCTGCTGGCTTTTCAGTCCGCCGCTGAAGACCCATACGCCGGCGTCCGTGGCCTCGCGGACCACCTCGTGCGCGGCCTTGGCCACATCGGGCAGCTCCTCCTCGGGGAAGGTCATCCAGCCGTCGTCGAACGAGATCAGGTACTGGGTCATCTCATGACTCCCTTGTTCCGTGGTGAGACCGTTCAGACCAGCTCGCCGCGCTTCCTGCTCAGGTAGGCGCGCTCGGCGGAGTTCTGGGTGGCGGCGACGGCGGCGTCGTACGACTCCTTCGCCTCGGCGGTCCGGCCGAGCCTGCGGAGCAGG